>CAYGXB010000070.1:0-11611 GCA_964353605.1 uncultured Bacteriovoracaceae bacterium | reverse complement strand
AACAGGGAATTCACTCCCCCTTCTTACTCTCTGACACAAACATCTTTACATGACCAAGATAAATCCCCTTGACCCCCTTATCTCACGAGGGGCTCGACTTGCATGCCGGTCTTTCGCGAGGGGCTGCCAAGAGTAGGCATACGTGCGGGATTACCATTTTAGGTTGGATAAGATTGACACCGTTTAGAGAACCGCATACAGAACATACCGTATATTTAGTGCCGCGAGTATCGCGTCTGCGGGGGGGGAGGGGTGTTCAAAGGTCTCATATTCTCTTTGATATCCGGCTGTGCCTATGGCATGCTTGCCATCATCATCAAGCTCGGCTACCGTACGGGACTCGCGGAGAACGATCTCTTGAGTTACCGCTTCTTGGGGGGAGCCCTGATCATGGGCTTCTATCTGCTCATCAGGCATCCTCGGTTATTGACGGTCAAGCCGCGCACGTTGCTCAAGGCCGGCATATTGGGCGTGGTCTTCTATGGGCTGCAGAGCACGTGTTACTTCAAGGCGCTCACCTACATACCGGCATCGACCTCCGCCCTCATCCTCTATCTCTACCCCCTGACCGTGACCATCCTCTCCATTATTCTGTTCCGCCTCCGCGTCACCCGTACAACCCTTCTTTGTCTGGGTTTTGTCGTTGTAGGATGCGCCTTTGTCTTCTCCGATGCCTTCCAGCGTTCGCTCCCTCCGGTAGGCATTATGCTTGCCCTCGGGGCCATGCTCATTTATTCGCTCTACCTGGTTACCCTTCAGTTTTTTTTGTACGGAGAGAGACCGTTAAGCCTGACTTTCTACGCCATCCTCTTCACGGGACTCATGTTCAGCGCCATCCACCCGCCCATGCGGTTGAGCGCCCTCACTCCGGTTCAGCTTGGCATCCTCGTCTCCCTCGCGCTGGTTCCCACCGTGATCGCCATAACCTTCCTCTTCAGGGCTATAGAGGAGATCGGCAGCGCACAAACCTCGATCTTTTCCACGGTGGAACCGGTGGTGACGGTTTCTGCCGCGTATTTCATCCTCCAGGAACACATCGCGTTGTTCCAGATAGTGGGCATGTTCCTCATCATCTGTGGGATTATCTATCCCAATCTAGGTCTTGCCACCTCACAATCCAAATCTGAGAACGGGATCGAAACGCATGATCCAAGTAATGAAGACCCATCGAACAACCGGAGCTCCCAGGATACGCCCCCCTAGCTGCCAGAAAAAGTGCCGGATCTTGGCGGTGGAACGTGGCGATCAGGGGCCAGGGCGTTGGATGGGGCGGCCGTATCGCCTCAGGAAAGGAGTTTTGCTAGCACAGACTGGAAGCAGCAATAATAACATTTTGGATTAAGCTTTTCTGCTTTCGTTACGCCCCGATTTTCGCTAGGTATAAGCCATGCGGGGCAGGAGAGTATTGCTTGTCAATCCCTGGATCTACGACTTCGCGGCCTATGACCTATGGGCCAAGCCTTTGGGGCTGCTCTATCTCGGATCACTCCTCAGGCGTAACGGTTGCGAGGTGGAGCTCCTCGATTGTCTGGCCGAGGAACAGCCAAGGCCGAAGCCGGGCGGGCATGGGAAATTTCGCAGGGAGATCATTGAGAAGCCCGATGCGCTCAAGGACGTACCCCGGCATTATGCACGGTACGGGATGAGGGTCGAGGCATTCCAGGCGCGGCTCTCCCGGATGGAACGGCCCGACGTTGTGCTCGTGACTTCGCTCATGACCTACTGGTATCCAGGGGTGTTCGAGGCGATCCGGCGCAGCAAGAGCGCTTTTCCTGATAGCCCGGTTGTGCTGGGCGGCATCTATGCCACACTCTGTCATGCGCATGCTCGAAGCTTTTCCGGGGCCGATTATGTCATTGCCGGCGAAGGCGAGATCGAGGTTCTCAAGCTACTCTCGGGATTGTGGGGGGTCGCGCCCGAATTTGTGCCTGACATGACTGACCTAGATGCGCTCGATTATCCCTGTTTCGATCTCGTGCAGGCCCTTCGGTACGTGTGCATCCAGACCTCGCGGGGGTGCCCGTTGCAGTGCACCTATTGCGCTGCGCACCTCTTAAGCCATGGATTGCGAAGGAGAAGCCCCAAAAAGGTATTGGAAGAGCTCGCATTCTGGAACAGGCGGGGGGTGCAAGACTTCGCCTTCTCTGATGATGCCCTGCTTTTTGAACCGGAAGGCTTTGCGCTTCCCCTGCTGAGAGATCTCATGCGCAGAGATCACGCTGTGCACTTCCACTGCCCGAACGGCCTGCATGTGCGCTCCATCAGTCAGGAGGTTGCGAGGTCGATGAAGGCTGCAGGGTTTGTCACCATACGGCTCGGCCTGGAGACGACCTGGCCGGAAAGGCAAGCGGCAACAGGAGCGAAGGTAACGAACGCTGAGTTCCGGGAGGCGGTGGAAAACCTGGGCCGGGCGGGGTATACGGCAGAGGATATCGGCGTCTACCTGCTCTGTGGGCTTCCACATCAGGGGGCAGACGAGGTGCGCTCGGCCATCGATCTGGTAAAGGCCTGCGGGGCGACCCCGATATTGGCGGAATATTCCCCCATACCTGGTACAGGCCTTTGGGAAGAAGCGGTCAAGAGCAGCCCCTTCCCCATCAGCGCAGAACCGCTTTACCAGAACAACAGCATCCTCCCCTGCCGGTGGGAGGGGCTCACCTACGCCATGAATCAAGACTTAATGAGGCGGATGAAAAGCAACCCGTGAATGATGCCGCAAACGCTCGCGCAAAAGCCAGTTCCTCAGGAATTCATCATCGGCGGAAGTGCTGATCCTGAGCCCCATACCGTCCCCCGGGATGCTCCTGACCACTGCGTATATGCGACAGCCATTCCCTTAAGAATTCATCATCGGTGGTGGTGGTGATCTTGAGCCCCATGCCGTAGCCCGGGATGCTCCTGACCACCTGGCATCTCATGCTCAAATCCTTGCCCAGATCGTAGGCATCAAGGTTGACAATGACAACATCCCCGTCGTTTGCAGGCAATTGGGTTTCGATAAAGAGGCCGCTCCTGCTGATATCACGAAGTCGGGCCCTTTCCAGGGCCTGAGTCCCGCCTTTGAAGAGCGCACCACAACCTGCTCTCCTGCGTGGGTACTTCCTCCTCTCCTCCACTATAGACCCCCTAGGATATAGCTCTTCCGTGTAATCTGTTTGCAGTTGAATCGACCATGAGAGGAAATTTCTTTAATATATATATTATCTCATCAATAATAAGGCAAGTGGTTTTTTTCAAATTAACTTAGTTCATTCTGAACTTCCTTCATAAGATCTGATATAGGGCGTCTTTCCCTGGTTTGAAGTTCATGAATGCATGGATTCAAGTGACGCATTTCACATCTTATCAGAGGATTTCACGCTCAGGAGTGCCACATCGAAACTGCTCTCGCGATGCTCCGCGCCAGCAAAAGCTTCAGGGTCCTGCAAGACATGCGCGCTCTAAATGCCCGTTATTACGGGGCTCCGGCCCGCATGTTCTTGGGGTATGCATTGAGGCTAACGAAGGTGACACCCTGTCCGCTTCTCACCAGCAAGCCGCCGGATATACTCTGAAGCCTCGGCCTATGATATAAGGCATTTTACGCCTGCTCTGACATCTGCGACATGCGGCAGGATGCGCTATCATCCTGAGGCTTGAGGCTCCACTGCAGCATCTCCCGGATGGAATGAATGCAGTCCTGGATGGTGTTGTACACGGGAAGACCGGCCTTTCTCAAGATGGAGAAGATCTTGATCCGCACATCCTCGAGGTGGAGATCGTCCTCGGTGAACCGGGAGAAGATCGGGATCACGGGTTTGCGCAAGTGCTTGGCCGCTTCGACAATGGTATGCGGCCCGCTCTCGATCTGGGCGTTCTGGAAGATGCTGATGAAATCCAGGGAGAAGTACGGAATGATCACATCGATGTTCTCATCCCTGTCCATGAGCTGCATGGTATGCGCCATGATGGTGAAGTCGAACCCGTAGGCACCGAGGTCGACCGGGTTCATGGTACAGGTGTTGATTTTGCTGATGCGCTTCGCAATTCCGGCCTGGGTCGCTGCATTAAGCTCAGGGAGGCTCAGGCCGTTCAAGTGCGCGAGATCGGTGAACAGGACCGAGGTGCCCCCGCCCGCCCCGAGGAAGCCAAGTCTCGGCCCGGTCGGGATCTTCTCTGAAGTGGCCAGCATGACCACATTGAGGAGCTGCTCAAAGGTGTCCACCTGGATGCACCGGTGCTGGCGCATGACCGCCGACCAGATGTTGTGCGCTCCGGCAATGGCCCCGGTATGGCTCGCCGCGGCCCGTGCCCCCTGTTCCGTTATCCCGCCCTTCAAGATCACCACCGGTTTCTTCAGTGTGGCCAGCTTCAGGGCGTTCATGAATCCGAGCCCGTCCTTGATGTCCTCGATGTATGCGGCAATGACGCTCACCGTATCATCCCTGCCGAGATACGCGATGAAATCTTCCACCCTGAGGTCTATCTGATTCCCATAGGAGACCACCTTGTTGATCGGGATGTACCGGGACTGCGCCATGCGCACAAAATTGCTGGTAATCCCCCCCGACTGGCCGAGAAAGGCGGCCTTGCCCTCCTCGGTCTGGTGGAAGGAAGGATCGAAGATGATCCTTGATGCCGTGCAATGCACACCGAGACAGTTCGGACCAAGGATGCGGGTATTCCCTCGCGCCTGCATCATTTCCGCTTCCAGTTCCTTCTCCCCGATCTCGCCGAAACCCGCGGTAAAGAAATGGACATATCTGATCCCCTTTCTGGCGGCGGCCTTAATGGTCTCGAGGGCGCGTTTTACCGGAACGGAAACGATGGCGAGATCCACCGGCTCGGGGAGGTCGTCGAGCGAGGCGTACACCTTCGCCCCGTTCAACTCGATATACTTCGGATTCACCGGATAGAGCCGGCCCTGGTACCCAATCCCCTTGAGCACCTGATAATACGGCATCTTCCCCCCGCCGAAATTGGGTGATGCGCCCACCACGGCGATGCTTTCAGGGTAAAATAACCGCTTGAGATCCATACATACTCCTACGCCTGGAACAACACGCTTTTATCCCCCATTCTGCCTCCGAGATCAAGCAGAAATCCAGATGATTTGCCGTTTCTCGCCACTGCATGTGCGGTGTTCATTATATGAGAGAGCAGCCTCGCAACGCATCGGTGGCGTCAGGTGGACATGAGAAAGAGGCTGGATCTAAACATCAGGGCTCGGTTTCATCCGCGGGTGGCGCCGCCTCGCCCTCCAGACCTTTGAGGATCGCTGTGATCTCAGCCTCCGTGGCCTTGAGGTTCTGGCGGAGGTAGCTGATCATTTCAGAGGCGGTCTTGACGCTCTCCCCCAGATGGTCGATGGGGATCTCCCCCTTGTTCATCTTCTCGACAATCACCTCCAGATCCTTCAATACCTCGGAATATCTCCTCTTCTTCATGTCGACTCCTTGTCTTTTACAACGCTGTGGATCCTGCCCTGATACAGGATGGTGGTGAGCGGGTCGCCCGGCTCGATCCCCTCCGTCCCGGTAATGGCCTTTGCCCCCTTATCAAGGGTGATGCTGAAGCCTCTTTTAAGGGTCTGCCCGGGATCCATGAGGGCTATCCATTTTTCCAGCTGAGCGAGGGAATCCGCTGCCCTGGACAATGCCTGCCTCGCCCCCTGCTGCATGCGCAGGAAATGCGTCTGCACGGCATGCTCAGCCATATGCACACATGCGACCGATCCCTGGTCTGTGGCCCCCCGGTGCATGGCCAGGAGGGAGACCTGGGTCTTTAGGGCGTAGAGCGAGGCAGCTTCTATGCTCTGCTGCATCCGGTGCAGCTGTCCTTCTTCCTGGGAAAGGATCTTGACCAGCCGTGTCGTGAAGCCATGGGTCAGAGACCGCAAGACGGCCAGCGCCTGCATGGCGTGGCTCTGGGTGATATAGACAAGGCGCATAGCATGATAGTGGAGCCGCTCCCTGGTTGCGTCAATGATGAGCATGGCCGATGCAATGAGCCCCTGGCGGGCATCTTCAATCCTGCCCCACACCCCATCGAGGCATGCCACGACAAACCGCGCCGCATCGGTGGGCGTGACGAAATGCCGGTATGCCACCATATCCGCGACACTCAGATCGATCTCATGACCGATGCCCGTTATCACCGGATAGCGGCAATTCGCGATTGTCCTGCAGATCTCCAGGTCGTCGAAGGAGAACAGGTCCGTCCGGGCGCCGCCACCCCGCACGATGGCGATCACATCCAGATCCCGCTCTTCGAGCATGCGTATGCCCTGCACAACCTCTGAACTTGTGCGCTCCCCCTGCATATGGGCGTCACACAGGGTAATCCGAAATGCGTAGCCGCTCTTACCCACGATGCTCATGAAGTCGTTGTACGCCGCCGAACCCACGGAGGTGATGAGGCCGATAGCAAGCGGGCATGCGGCAAGCTCAAGGAGCTTGTTCTTCTCCATGAGCCCAGAAGCCTTCAGCGTCTCGATCGTCTGGGCACGCCTTCTCGCTATGGCTCCCAGACTATAGCGCGGGTCGACCTCGGAGACGATGAGCTGATACCGTCCCTCCTTCACATAGAGGTCGACCTTCGCCTTCAGCTTCACCTCCATACCATCGTTGAGCTCGAATGAAGCAAATCCCTCTCTCCTGAGCAAGCCCTGCCAGTCTCTAATCGCCCTCAGGAAAAAGGCACAGCTCGCCTTGGCCAAGTACTGCCCCTGCTTGGATGGCGACTTCTCCACGAGGTCAAAATACATATGCCCGCTCTTGGCATGCACCTTCAGGCCATGGATCTCGCCTACCACCCAGGACTCCTCGTCAAAGACACAGAAGAGCGCCCCTCTGGCGACCTCGTTCAATTCGCTGACGGAGTAGCATTTCACGCTCCTTCCATAACAGAAACCATGGCATCGAATCAAGCATTCACGGATTGACACCTCTCATCCAATTGTGGGATATTCACCTCCAGACCCAAACACTTGCAGGGAGAGCACAATGGAGTACAAGTTTATCAAGGTGGACATAAGCGAAGAGATAGCCGTCGTCGAGATGAACCGGAAGCATGAGCTGAATGCACTTTCCATGGCCATGCTCAAGGAGATAGACCACGCCTTCACCGCCTTTTTGAAGGAGGAGAGCATGGTGCGGCTCGTGGTCTTGACCGGCGGCGATGAGTGCTTCTCCGCCGGCCTCGACCTGAAAGAGGTCCCCAATCTCTCCGGCGAGGATACGGCGCGGTATTTCAAGATCGCCCTGGACCTCTACACCAAGCTCATCGATTTCGAGAAGATCCTCATCGCGGCGGTGAGCGGCATCGCCTTCGGCGGCGGGTTGAACCTCGCCCTCATGGCGGATATCATCATCGCCTCCGAGAGCGCCATCTTCGGTCACCCGGAGATGAAGTACGGGTTCAACCCCCTCATCACGCCGCTCGTCTCCCGCATCGGGATGGCGCGGAGCAAGGAACTCACCCTGCGGGGCGATCCCATCGGCGCCCACGAGGCTCATTCCATAGGTCTCGTCAACCGCGTGGTGCCGCCCGAACGGTTCAAGGACGAGGTTCGGGAATGGGCGCGGCAACTCGCCCGCAGATCCCCCGAGGCAGTACGCGTCTCGAAGCGGGCCTTCGACGTGGTGAGCAGGTTGGACTTCAAGGCGGCCATCGAGTACGAATTGGAAATGACGGCCATGCTCCTCAGCGGCAGATCCGATATCAAAAAGGAGATGCGCGATTTCATCAAAGACAAGGCATACAAGAAAGAACCGAGGCAGTGCTGAAGCCTTCGACCCCCTAGCGCTCTACCATACCCTTTCCGCCTCCTATGGACCATCCGGCTGGTGGCCCGGCGAGAGCCCCTTCGAAATCATGGTCGGTGCGATCCTCACCCAGAATACCGCCTGGAGCAACGTGGAAAAGGCCATCGCCAACCTTAAGGCCCATAAAATGCTCGACCTCAAGGCCCTCCATGCGCTCGACCACGCACAGCTCGCCACCCTCATCAAACCCTCCGGCTATTTCAATATCAAGGCGAAAAGAATCAAGAACCTCATCACCCTGATCATGAACCACTGCAGCGGTAAACTGGACGCCTTCTTCGCCCAGGACCCCGCCCCTTTGCGCCACCAATTGCTCTCCGTCAACGGCATCGGCAAGGAGACCGCCGATTCCATCTGCTGCTACGCCGCCGAAAAACCCGTATTCGTCGTCGATGCCTACACCAGGCGCATCCTCCTCCGCCACGCCTATATCGAAGAATCCTGGGACTACGACCGCATCCAGACCCTCTTCACCTCCCGCCTGCCCGCCAACCTCCATATCTACAAGGATCTCCACGCCTATATCGTCTTCGTCGGCAAGACCTTCTGCAAGACCCGCAATCCTTCCTGTGACCAGTGTCCAGCCCAAGAATCATTGATCCCTCTTCTCCCCAAAGAGACAGATAAGCTCAACCTCCCCTGCAAGTTCAGAGGGGCTCAAGATCCTGCGGGCACAAGCAACCAGAGAATTCATTCCATGCGTTTTGAAGGATAGGGAGGGGAATGGGTGAAGAGATGGGCCATAATAACCGCATGCTTCCTGATCCTGAGCAGTGGGTGCGCTGCCCTGCAGAAAGATCTGGGTTTGAAAGTATCAACCGAGCAACAGCGTGCAGCAGCGAGCGCTGCGTCTGAATGCATGCGTCCAGAAAACTATGCTGTTTTGAAAAGCAAAATCGTACAGGAATACGCTGGCAAGGTTCCCCGTGAGTGGGGCGAGGCGGTAAGCGGCGTCAAGACGAGGCTCGCCACCGATCAGAGAGTCATCGCGCTGACCTTCGACGTGTGTGGGGGAGTCCACGGCAGCGGCTACGATGCCGTCCTGATCCGGTTCATCGAGAGAGAAAGCATCCCGGCCACACTCTTCATCAACAGCCGCTGGATCGATGCCAACCCGGAGATCTTCCTGCAGCTTTCCCGAAACCCCTTCTTCGAGATCGAGAATCACGGGCTGGAGCACAAACCGTGTTCCGTCACGGGCAAGTCGGTCTACGGCATCCAGGGAACGGCCAATGTCGGAGAGGTGGTGGATGAAGTCGAGCTCAACGGACGAAAAATAAAGTGCCTCACAGGCAGGAAACCGCAGTTATTCAGGCCAGGAACCGCCTATAGCGACGAGGTCGGCGTACAGGTCGCCCATGCGCTGGGCTACGAGGTCGTGGGTTTCAGCGTCCTGGGTGATGCGGGCGCCACTTATACCAGGGAGCAGGTGCAAGATGCCCTCCTGGCTGCCCCGTCTGGATCCATAGTCATCTTGCACATGAACCACCCTGAGGGAGAAACGACGGCAGGGGTGATGGATGCTGTCCCGAAACTGAAAAAGAAGGGTTTCCGGTTCGTCATGCTGTCCGAGTTCAAGCTGCAATAAAACTCTACGCAGGCCATTCGTGCACCCTCTCGCAGTGAAGACTGCGTCGAAGTGACCCAACCTTCACAAGCCGATTATGCTTGGCAATCTCTGCAATACCGCCCCGAAAGCTCTGGCCCCCTCCTGAGACCAGGGGGGGTCGGGGGGAGGTTGATGGTTTGATTGCGGCAGGCAGGCCTACAGGAAGGCAGTGCCGAAGGTGTTGCAATGGACGAAGCTCTTAAGATCCTTTCTGGGGGGGGCTTCGCGCTTGGCGGCGGGTCTGCCGACCGGGATGACGGCGACCACCTCGTAGCCGTCCGGCAGGCCAATGATTTGTTTGCAGTGGTCATGATCCATGAGGCCGACGACCACGGTGCCGAGGTCGAGCTCACAGGCCTTGAGGCAGAGGTTCTGCACCGCCATGCCGAGGTCGAACATGAACCACTCTTTGTGCTTCGTCAGCTCCTTGCCGTCGTAGCACCCGGAGGCACCGGTCTTGGCGCAGGCAACGATGAGCGCGGAAGCGGCAAGCGCTCCCTTAGTCGCCGGGTTCTTGTCGGAGAAGGCGGAAACGACCTTTTCGATGCGGCCCTGGTCGCGCACGACGACGAACTCCCACACCTGGGTGTTCGCCCAGGAGGGGGCGATGCGGGCCGCTTCGAGGATCTCCTTGATCTCGGCATCCGTCACAAAGTAATCCGTGTACCTTCTCACACTACGCCTGCCTTCGAGGGCATCCTGAAGCTCCATGATAACCTCCTTCAAGATCATATCTGAATATTACGAGTATTCAGAAGACACTATCCAGGATTCAGAATGAAAACCTATCTAGATTATTCTGGATTCCGGCTCCTGGCTACTCAGGTTTTTTCTTCGTCATCGCCTTCTGGAGCTTGGCCGCCAGGGGGTTCATGACAGTCGCCTCGGCGGTGAACTCCTGCCAGTCATCCTCGCCGGTGTCGGCCGGGGTCAGGGTGAGCTTCCGCTCCGCTTTGTTGATCTCTTCGATCTTGATCTTGATGGGGGATCCTTCCTTAAGCTTGTCCAGGGCCGCCGGATCAGAAGACTTATCGATGCGCGACTTCGGCAAGAGGCCGGTGACGCCCGGCTCAAGGATGATGAACCAGCCGAACTTTTCCTTCTTCTCGATGGTCCCTGCGAGGGCCTTGCCGACGGGATAACGCAGCTCGATATCCACCCAGGGATCGCCCTCGGCCTCTTTCATGGAGAGCGAGATGCGCTTCTTCTCGGTATCGATCGCCTTGACCATGACGGCCACGAAATCGCCGGGCGTGACCACATCTTCCGCTTTGTTCACCCTCTTGCGGTAGCTCATCTCGCTGATGTGGACCAGGCCTTCGATGCCCGGCTCAAGCTCCACGAAGGCGCCGAACTTCGTCAGGCGGGTCACCTTGCCGCGCAGCTTGTCACCCTGTTTGTACCGGTTCAGGACCGTATCCCAGGGATTGCCGCTCATCTGCTTCAGGGACAGCGAGATCTTCTCGCCGGTCATGCCGATCACCTTGACCCGGATCTGGTCGCCGACGTTCATGACATCTTCCGCTTTTTCGGTCCGCGACCAGCCCATCTCGGAGATGGGCACCATGCCCTCGATCCCCGGCGTGAGCTCGACGAAGGCGCCGAAGGGCATGAGCCTGGTCACCGTACCCTCGATGGTGGCCCCAATGACGAGCCCTTGATAAAAGACCTCCTTGGTTTTTTGCTGTTCCTGCTCGAGAAGGACACGCCGGGAGATGACGATGTTGTCCCCGCCGTCTTCGAACTGGATTATGAGGAACTCATGGGTCTGCCCCACGAAATCTTCTGGGGTGCTCACGTATTTCAGATCCATCTGGCTGATCGGGCAGAAGGCCCTGCGCTTCAGGAGCTCGATCTCGAACCCGCCCTTGACCAGGCCTTTCACCTTGCCCACCACGGGGATCTTCCTCTCAAACGCCTCTTCCAGGATATGGTCGCCACCGATCCCAGAGATGGCCCGCGAGAGCGCGATTCCACGTCCGCTCACCGACATCACGTAGAGGTCGAGCATGTCACCCACCTTGTAGGGCAGGTTCCTGTGCTCGTCGAGGAGTTCCTCGATATCGACGACGCCGTCGATCTTGGTCCCGGTATCCACGAAGACAGTGTCTTTGCCGATGGCGATGATTGCGCCTTTGATCTTATCGCCGACTTGAACCCGCATCTTGGACTCTTTGCCGTATGCATCGAGGAGATC
>CAYGXB010000069.1:1696-11737 GCA_964353605.1 uncultured Bacteriovoracaceae bacterium | reverse complement strand
GGAGGGTTATGGCCTTGGCGGCCTCCATGATGTCGGTTTTCAGAGCAACGGCGATCTCCTCAAGGTTCATGGGTTGTCCCGATATGAGATCAATAATGCCGCCCTGGTGAGCCTTTGCCTGCTCCTGCAGCATACCCTTCAACTGGGGCGCGATCTCCGTGATGACATCATTGGCACTCTCCACTAGGAGCGCCCCCTGGCGGATCAGGCTATGCGGACCTCTTGAGCGGATATTGTTTATCGCGCCGGGGACTGCCATGCAAAGACGGCCCTGTTCAAGGGCATGTCGGGCCGTTATCAGGGCACCCGACTGCTGTGTTGCCTCAACAATGATGACCGCTGAACACAGACCAGATATGATCCTGTTCCTGCGAGGAAAATTTTCGGCCTTAGGGCTGAAGCCGGGGGGGAACTCGGAGATGATGGCCCCTTTTTGGGCGATCTCTTCGGTCAACTGCTTGTTCTCCTGCGGATAGATAATGTCTATGCCTGAGCCCAGCACTGCGACCGTCTTCGAAATACCCTGGAGCGCACCCAAGTGCGCCTGGGTATCGATACCCCGTGCCAAACCCGATACGATCGAAATGCCCTGGAGGCTGAGATCCCTCGCCAGTGAAAAGGCAACCTCCACTCCATAATGCGAGGGTGAACGAGTACCGACAATGGCTACTGCAGGCTGCAGATCTTCGAGCGAGCCCTTTGCATACAGGACACCAGGAGGATCGACAATTTCTTTTAAAACAGGCGGATAATCCGGATCAGTCAGACATACGACATAGGCATGTATCTCTTCAAGCCGCCGTAGCACCTTTTTCACCGCGTTCATGTCGGGCCCGACGGACAACACATCAATCTGCTGGGTGTTGAGGAAATCGATAGCTCTGATGGCAGATGGCTTCGCCTTTAAGATCCCTTCCGGGCTTCCGAATACTTCGATGAGTCTCGAGACGGTCCTTGGACCGATATGCGACATGAGATCTAGGGCTATCCAGGCCTCTATACTATCCATATCCCTCCAGGGAAAGTGAGGCTATATAAAATCAATGGTTAATGTCAAGCAGAAAAGGCCCCCATCGCAATCTCTAACTCCTCATCCCTCACTGAATCTCCGGGAAGAGAGACATCTGATGGATTCTTTATTCTGTCGGGTACGGCCAAATGCGACGGACGATGTCATATCACCCCAGCGATACGTTTTGGAAAAGGGGCCTAGGATGTCCTGAGGCGAAACGGCGCGTTCCTTTGCATGTACTATTTCCCGCGCCCAACCCTGTTTGGCAGCATGCGGGCCCGGATATTGAAAGTCCCCTGGTCAAAATGTCCCGTGTTTGCCTTGGCCTTGTTTGAATTTTTCAGCACCATGGAGGGCTTCACCAGCCTTGAGCGTGTGCATGCCCCGCCTGAATTCATTTTCCATGGCATCTTTGAAATCGAGATTGAATCCTTCGTATAGGGATAGACGGTCATTTCTCAGGCAGACTTGGGGGAAACGGGCGATCTCTTTCGCTAGGGCTATGGCTTCTTCCAGCGACCTGCCCTCCGGGACAATCCGGTTGGCAAGGCCCATTTGGAAGGCTTCCTCCGCTTTCACCGGCCTTCCAGTCAGGATCATATCGAGTGCGCGGCTCACTCCGATGAGCCGGGCGAGCCTGACGGTGCCGCCATCGATGAGAGGCACCCCGAACCGCCTGCAGAAGACGCCCAATACGGCATTTTCCTCAACAACCCTGAGATCGCACCAAAGTGCAAGTTCCAACCCCCCTGCCACGGCATAGCCCGAGACAGCGGCAATTATGGGTTTACCCAGAAGCAGCCTAGTTGGACCCATAGGGGCACTGCCTTCCGGTTCGACACGATTCGAACTTCCCTCAGCAATAGCCTTAAGATCGGCCCCGGCACAAAAATGGCCGCCCGCGCCGTAGAGAACGGCCACCGAAGCCGTATCATCCGCCTCGAATGCCGTAAAGGCATCATACAGCAGCTGGGCGCTCTCACAATCCACGGCGTTCCTCACCTCGGGCCGGTTGATGATGACCGTGCATACGTTCCCCTCTCTCTCAATCTTCACCTTCATTTTCTCCCCCCAAAAGAGATTATCCCTCATTATCCACCTTGAATAAAAGGGATCCTAATATTTCCAAAATAAAAATATTACATTTTGGTAATAAAAGGAGTACCACTCTCATTATGAACGAGCTCCTCAAAAAAATGTCAAGAGCAGAGATCGATGATATACTCTTCCATGCCCTTATGGCTTTCTACCGGTTTGAATCGGAGAAGATAAAACGATTCGGGTTGGGGTACGTGGAGATACTTGCTTTGCAGATCCTCAGGAGGCGATCCCCTTTACGGATGAGGGAACTCGTGAAGGATCTCGGTATCCCCTTCAGTAGTGCAACTCGTCTTTTTGCGCGACTCGAGGATTCTGGCTATGTGAAGAGGATATATGCCCATGAGGATAGGAGAGGGGTGTATATCCACCTCGCGAAAGAGGGCGAAGACGTGGTTAAGAGGATTGAGGATCACTCCTTTGAGGTAATATCCGATAACGTAAAGAATTTCAGCACAGAGAGTCTGTCCTATTTCATCGCTACAGTCCGGAATATGGATAAACTACTGGCAGTAAAAGGGGGTATTCTGCCGGAAGAGAATTTTGAAAAGAAGAACTGTGATGTAAGCATATGATGTATTGCAAGATGGCGGATCTCAGCGAAAAGAACGTCCTCATCACGGGCGGCGCTCTTGGAATGGCGAGGTCTTTGGCAGGCCTGTTCTTCAAGGAAGGGGCAAGGGTTGCGATTGTCGATATTCGTGAGGAGGATCTCGAGAAGACGCAAAGCGAACTGGCATGCCTGGGAATATCAAGGCCTATGTATGCGATATTTCCGATAAGAATAAGGTTTACCTCGCTGAGAAGGTGAAGACCGAATTAGGGATCATAGACATCCTACTCAACAACGCGGGTGTCGTGAGATCCGACCCCTTCCAGGACAAGCCTGATGCGACGATTGAAAGGATGGTCGCGGTGAAACTTCTTGCTCTTTTCTGGACAACGAAGGCCTTCCTACCGGGGACGATGGCCAAAGGCGCGGGGTATGTGGTGAATATCTCCTCAGCGGGCGGACTCCTCACGCTGCTCTTCATCTCGGACTATTGCACCACCAAGTTCGGTGTCGTTGGCTTCACCGAATCCCTGCGGCAGGAGGTGAAGCTCAAGGGCTACAAGAAAATCAATTTTATCTATGTCTGTCCGAATACGGTCAATACGGGGTGTTCCATGGGACCCAAGTGGTTAAGGGGACCAAGATGCTCACTGCCGAGGACGTGACGGTAAAGATTATAGAGGGGATTAAGAAAGGCAAGGCCATGGTCGGCGTGCCAGATTTGGTCTATATCCTGCCGCTGGTCAAGGCAATCCTCCCCCTCCCCATCATGGATCTGCTTTGCAGGGTTCTCGGCATCGCAATCTCGTCGCAGAACATGACGGGCACCGATTTTCTATCATTTTTAAAATAAAATCGAACCCCCCCTTCCCCAGAAGATCAAGGAGGATTAGGATTCAAAAAAAGCAATACATGGGTCAACCACCCATACCTGCAAGTTTTATGGCCGGAGAAGCTCGCCGGTAAGGGAGTTCTTGTTGGCACGCAAGACACGCACGCGTACGGTCGTACCGATGAGGGAAGTGGATCCGATGAAATTGACGATTGTGTTATGTGTAGTCCTGCCATAAACTTGGTCTTCTTGCCGAGGACTCGTGCCATCAACGAGAACATCGTAGACCCTTCCGACCCGTGCTTGGTTGTTCTCCAGGGAAATGGTGTTCTGCAGAGTTTGGAGAATGTGCAATCGTGACCGCTTCTCTTCGGGGGTGACGCCGTCCTCGATCCCTGCCGCGAAAGTCTTCGGCCGGGGTGAGTATTTGAACGAATACAAGACATCGAAGCGCACGGCCTGCATGAGATCGAGCGTTTGCTCGAAATCCCTTTGCGTCTCTCCGGGGAATCCGACCATGACATCCGCACTGAAGACAATATCAGCACGCGCCTCACTCAGATCATGGATAAGCTCAAGGTAACCCTTCTTTGTATAATCTCTGTTCATGGCCTTGAGCACGGTGTCTGATCCAGCCTGGAACGGCAGGTGGATGTGGCTGCAGATCTTGGCAAGTGTGGCAAAACATCCTATGAACTCCGGGTTTACATCCTTGGGATGCGATGTGGTAAAACGGATGCGCTCGATGCCTTCAATGGTATGGACTTCCTTGAGGAGGGCCGGGAAGGTGACTCCGCCAGCATAGGAATTGACATTCTGGCCGAGGAGAAAAATTTCCTTTACCCCGCGCGCTGCATACAGCCTGACCTCGTCGAGAATGCTTGTATGGTTCCTGCTGATCTCCCGACCCCTCACATAGGGTACGATGCAGTAGGAGCAGTAATTGTTGCAGCCCTGCATGATGTTTATGTATGCCCTATGCGGGGGCTCCATGAACGACTTTTCCGGAACGATGTCTATGGAGGGTATGCAACTCCCATACATGGTGTCCACAAAATGTGCTTTATGTTGCCGTACTTCTCCCAGTATGTCGCTCAGTCGGTGGAGTTGATGGGTGCCGAGCACAATGTCCACGTGCGGCATGCGTTCTATCAACGCCGTCCCCTCCTGCTGGGCTACGCAACCGACCACGGCAATGATGAGAGACGGCGTGCGCCTCTTGAGGAGTTTGAGCCGGCCGAGATTGCTGAAAGCCTTCTCCTGGGCCTTTTGCCTGACGGAGCAGGTGTTCAGGATAATGATATCCGCCTTAGTGGTCTCTTCCGTTCGCGCATAACCCCGTTTGAACAGTTCGGAGTAGAGCTTCTGGGTGTCCAGGTCATTCATCTGACAACCATAGGTGAAGATCTTCACGAAGCCTTTCATGGCCGTATGCATATATTGGAGATGATATTCAGTCAAGACTATCTCCTTGCTGTGGGAGTACCCCTGTATTTGTGGAGGGATTTTCTGAAAAAATAATCCTCTTGTTGAATTCTTAACTTGCCGATAAAATAAATGTATTATGTGGAGGTTTATCATGGAGAAGAAAGGCTTTACCCTAACGGAACTCATGATCACGGTGGCCATCATCGGAATCCTTGCGGCGGTCGCCATACCGATTTATACAGGACATGTCCAGCGGGCACGGATGGCGGATGCCTACAGCGCGGTACAGACCGTTGCCTTGGCTGAAGAAAAGGGTTTTGCCGAGAGAGGAGGCTATACCAGTCTTGCCCTGCTCCAAACTACTTTCGGTTTGCGCGACCCCAATACCGCCAATTACAATATCACGATCACACGCTTCCAGGCAGATGGAGCGACCGTAGTAGCTGGAAACAACTATAATGGCGTTCTCTATTATGTCATGGCTACCCCAATAAACAATGCATTCAGGCGCAATCCCTGCATGCGATCCGATGGGGTTCAAGGATATAATAATGCTGCGGGTGGAGCCTACGCTAACTGCGCTGAGGAGCAATGGAAATAGAATTATTTACATGCCTGTATATAATAAGTAACTGATCGCCATTAAAGATTTATCCGGCAGAAATCGATACGATGCCATATGAGCAGACTCCGTCATACACTTTCGGTCTTTTTATTAACGACCTTATATATAGGCTGTGCCCATGTCCAGCCCAATTATACCCTCACTATGGAAGGGAGCGCCGGCAGGATAGCCCAGACCATCATCAAAGGCATGCCGCCCGCATACAGGGGAATCACCATGCTGGTCGCTACACCCGTAGAGGCAACTACGCTCGATGTCGGGGATTTCGGACTTGCCATGCAGGAACTCTTCATCGGGGCAATGACCCAGAAGGGGGCCAATGTCGTGGAAGTACAGCTCCGGAAGGTCCCGTATATCAGCAGTGACAAAGGCCTTATATACCTGAGCAGGGATGCAACCAAGCTTCGGGATGAGTACAAGGCTGGTATGATCCTGGTGAGCTCCTATGTAAAGAGGAAGCATGATGTGGTGATCACAGCGCGTATTGTAGACTTGAGCAATAATGATATCATCGCATCAGCAACGACCGCACTCTACCGGTCTTCTTCCGTGAATGAACTCCTCGAGGCCAAAGGAGGCGAAAAGGTCTATGAGAGGTAGCTGTATTAAGCCTATTAGGAAAGTCCTCATTCATCTCCTGCTGAGCCTGCTCCTTTCCGGGTGCGCGATCGTAAAACCCCACCTAGATTATCAAGCGGACACGCCCATTGACTGGGGTCTGGGAGGGGGTTTCGAGTCCGCCATAACCGTTTTGCCCTTCGATACCGGCGAGTTTGAACCAAAGTGGGGCGTCTACGCCGCCAAGCGGATGCAGGAGTATCTTCTTGAGGAGAAAGCATTCCGGAGGGTGGTCTATGGGGACAAAGAGCCTGTTACGACCCCCTATGTCCTCAAGGGCGAGATCAATAACCTGTACTATGGAGGCACTTTCACTCCCACCAAAGTGTATGTCACGATACGTATAATCGAGAGATCCGATGGCCAGACCAGGTTCATGCGTAAAGGATCGGCAGAATGCGAGAAAAGGGCCTTCAGATTTGATTTTCTCTCCCGGCTCTATGTGTCATCCCCCTATCCGGAAGAGCTCCTCAACGGGATACTCAAAACTACGGCCAAGGATGTTGCCAGGCGAACGACCCTTGCGGGCAGATATGCACCGGAGCAGTAGACGCAAGTTATCCGCATGCTACGGATGGCCCTACTGAGGAGATTTGCCCCATACTATCAACTTTTCTTGTGTAGTCCTTAAATAGAGGAGACCTTCGGGGCTCACTATGGACGATTCAATCGGGTCTGCGCTGTCATCAATGCCCGTTTTATTAGACCAGGTTTTTTCTCCATTCCAGGAATACTTGCCGCACCAAATATTGCCGAGAGGATCCTTATCCAGACTGTTCACCACCTCCACCTCTGGAATGTTGAAAGTAATATCGAACGGGTTGCTGCCATCCTTATTGTACTGCATTATTTTTTTGCCCGCTGTAACACCCAGAATTGTAAGATTTCCGCTGGTGTCCTGATATGTGGTCACCGCCGTGGTATCTCCAGTGCTCGGTACCGGTGTCCAGTCTGTACCGGCGTTTTCCGAGTAGTAGATCCCCGATGTGGTGGCAACGCAGGTCAAGTCTTCACCCACATAGAGGTCTTTAACCTTCGTTTCTGGTATACCGGTGGCTTTGTTCCCCCATGTCGTACTCGATGTGTTGAACCGGAACAGGCCGTTGTCAGAACCGACCCAGAGGGTATTCCCGTCGAGTTTCTGGCTGTTGATACTCGTGCAGGTATCGCAGGTATAGGTAGTGTCGCCGCCTGATCCATGGGATACGACCTCCCATATGCCGCTATCGATGTTGTTTCTTGCTGTCCAGATGATGTTCCAGACATAGTAATAGGAGGAATAGGTGGATGGCTGCAGGGCGGTTATGGTCTCCCCGGATGCCCATCGGAAGAAATCCTTTCCCCAGCCAATGTCGGTGTTTGTCGTGGAGGAGTAGTATTGAATATTATCGTTGGAGACAGCCACCCATATGCCCCCAGACTTGACCTTACTGTCCTTTGCCATACACACCACCCCCGAATTCAAGAGGTATATGATCTGTCTTGGTCCGACATTAATGGCATATGCAATAGTCTCCTCCTGGTCATCGTCATCGACGACCTTGCAGGTGACGGTATAGGTGCCCTGAATATCGGGTGCGGTCCAGTATACATAGTATTGATCGGTCATGGCTCCGTCCTCGATAATGCCGGAACTCCCTTCCAGCCTACCGTCTGAGCAATTCCAGATGTATTTGAAAGGCGGGTTGTCGGTCACGGCGAGCACCTGGATGAGCACCCTCTGCCCGGTAACGGGTTTCTGGTCCGAAATGCTCACCCTGGTGATCTCCGGTCCGGATGCCGAGCATCCGGAAATTCCGATGATCAGCAGCATGGTTGCAATACATGGAAAATACCTGTTCAAATATACCTCCCCACGCTTGAATTCACCCCTTCCTAGCAGATACAAAACGACACTGCAAGCCCTATCCCCTCTCTTCCCTTCAGACCCCCGTCTGGCTCCCTCGTCCATGATCGCAGGGCCGATTGCGGTATGCCCACCTGTGAAGAGGGGGGGGGCATATCCCCCGGTGATTGCCGTTTTCCCCATTAATTGCTATGGGTATGGCATGGATTTATCCTATTCGATCCCGATTGCGTGGCATTGTGGGGCATGTGTGATCCGGTAGCGATGGAGCAAAGGGTTTTATGATACTCGGCCTAGACATCGGAGGGACCCATATGGATGCGGTATGCATCAAGGAGGGCGAGGTAGTCGCCACCGCCAAGGTCTCCACTGCTCATGATCTTGTCGGGTCCATTATCGGGTCGATCAGCGCTCTCGATATCGACCATGAGGCCTTGCAGCGAGTGGTCCTGTCCACGACGCTTTCCACGAATGCCATTGTGGAGAAGAAGTATGCACGGTCAGGCATGATCGTTTCTGCCGGCCCCGGAATAGAACCGAGGGGTTATTTCCTATCGGATGATTTCTTCCAGGTTCAGGGCGCCATAGATCACAGGGGGAGGGAGTACATACCGATCCGGGAGGATCAGATCATTGCCGTTACGCGGGAATTGCAGAGCAGGGGGATAAAGGGCGTCGGCGTTGTTTCGAAGTTCGCGGTGAGGAATCCAGCACATGAGCTTGCCGTGCACGCGTTTATAGAGAGGTCGTTCACCCATATTACCATAGGGCATCAGATGAGCGGAAACCTGAACTTCCCCCGGAGGATCCATACGACCTATTTCAATACTGCTGTGATGCCGATCCAGGAGGCATTCGTAAGGTCCGTGAAGCAAGCCCTGGGTGAATTGCGTATCCGGGCACGGCTGCTCTTCCTCAAGGCCGACGGTGGGACATACTCGACATATGCTGCGGACCGGTTGCCGGTTGAGACCATTCTCTCGGGACCAGCCGCGAGCATGATGGGATCCGTGGCGCTGAGCCAGGATTCAGATCACACGTGCACCCTGGTCCTCGATATTGGAGGTACGACTACCGACATGGGGATCCTCGTTGACGGTTCCCCGATTATGGAGCCGAGTGGCATAAGCGTCGGAGGGCTAAAGACCCTTGTTAGGGGGCTCAAGATGTTCACTGTAGGGGCGGGTGGGGACTCCCTCGTCCATATCGATGAAGGGAAGCTCCGTGTCGGTCCGCAGAGAGACGGTCCCCCGGCATGCATGGGGGGATTACAGCCCACTCCCATGGATGCGCTGCGGGTATTGGATGAATTTGCCATAGGGGATAAACGGAGAGCAGAGGAAGCGCTAACGGTTGTCGCCCGACACCTTGGAAAAAACAGCAAAGAGGTCGCAAGACTCGTTATTGAAGCCCTAATGCATACCATCCGGGAGGCCTATCATGCCTTCATTGAGGAGGTAAACGTACACCCTCTGTGTATACGATCCAGGAGATGCTCCATCCGGATATAGTCAAGCCGCAGCAGGTGATGGTCATAGGGGCGCCTGCAGATATCCTCAAACCGTATATTGAGCGCGTTTTTCAGATGCAATGCATAGTTGCCTGAGCATGCCGGGGTTGCAAATGCCCTTGGCGCTGCCCTGGCACGGACTACTGCACAGATCACTGTGCTCGCAGATACCCAGAGGTGCAAGTTTGTCTGCCCGGAACTTGACATCGATGAAATCATTCCCATAACGTTTACCCTAGACGACGTCCGCTTGCGTGGCATGCAGGCCTTATGGGATAACTCCATTTACTTAGGCCTCGTCGACGATGTGGATGTGGTGGAAGCCCAATGCTTCAACATGGTTTCCGGTTTCAGGACCGTTGGTAGGAACATGCGCTTGAAGCTCCAGACGCGACCTGGCATCCTGAAGGGCAGGGGAGCTTTATGATCAAAGCCAAGCGCAAGACCGGGTTGATTTTTTTTCCTGCCTATGACTGGGAGATCTCGCCCTTGCATCCGGAACGAAAAGAGCGGCTCCTT
>CAYGXB010000069.1:0-1686 GCA_964353605.1 uncultured Bacteriovoracaceae bacterium | reverse complement strand
TACACCCAGGACCAGGTTCTGGAAGAAGGAATCCTTGATATCGATGGTATCCAGGAGTTCAAGGCCGGTCTTGCAAAGGAGGAAGATATCCGCCGGGTGCATTTCTGCATTCCGGATATCACCTCGCACTGCACTCCTTCCCACATGATATCCGCAGGGGGGTGTATAGAGGCTGCCCGGCTTGTCCTCGAAAGACATGTGGAGAAGGCCTTTGCCCTCGTGAGACCTCCAGGCCATCATGCCATGCGCGTAGTCCATGGGGCCAGGGGCTTTTGCAATATCAATATCGAGGCGGTCATGGTGGAATGGATCAGGAAGCACTACCCGCAGATCAGGAAGATTGCCATTGTAGATACGGACTGCCATCATGGCGATGGGACACAGGACATCTACTGGCATGACCCTCGCGTCCTTTACATCTCCCTCCATCAGGACGGTAGGACCCTTTACCCAGGTACGGGCCTGGATGAGTTCGGAGGAGTGAATGCACGCGACATGACCATCAATGTCCCGCTCCCCCCGCGGACCGGGGACGCTGGTTTTCTCTTTGTGATGGAACATTTGGTGAAGCCGATCCTCACGGAGTTCGAACCGGATCTTGTCATCAACTCCGCAGGTCAGGACAACCATTACTCCGACCCTATCAACCAGATGGCATTCACCGCCGGCGGCTATGCGCGGTTTACCGAAATGCTTTCTCCGGACATCTGCGTCCTCGAAGGGGGATATTCCATAGAATCTGCACTCCTCTATGTCAATACCGGGATCATTCTGGCCCTCTCTGGTGTAGACTACTCGTTTGTGCAGGAGCCGGATCTCAACCCTGAGAAAATCAGGGATGACCCGCAGGCATTACCCTATATCAAGGAGATATGTACATCCATACAGAAGAATTGGCATGCGAGGAAGAGGGCAATAAAACCGATACAGCCATATATTGAGCGAAGGAAGAGCATTTTCTACGATACCGACAACATAGCTGAAACACAGACCGAGGTCCTGAGGGTTTGCGACTGTCCCGGGGTATTCAGGATAGATACGCGGGCATCCAACGGGTACCATGCCCTCTGTATCCACATCCCCCGCGGGGGCGTGCAGCCGGTGCAGAGTGCAGGGGATGGAATGGTTCACCGGCGGCGGGAATTACTATGCCGTGTATCTCCAGGACCTGGACAGTGATATATATAGGGTAAAAAAGGTATCATGAGACTGAGGAGGAAAAAGAGGGTCATACTCGCCCTTGGAGCGGGGGGCGCACGGGGGCTCGCCCATGTGGGGGTCTTGCGCGCACTTCATGAAGCGGATATCCCGATCGACGGCATCGCCGGCGTTTCCTTTGGCGCCATCGTCGGAGCTCTCTACAGCATCTACACGGATGTTGACACTGTGGAGGCCCGCTTAAAGGAATACATGGATTCCCCCGTATTCAAGGAGGCGGAACGGGAGATAGAATCTCTTGATACGGATAGGTCACGATCGTTTTTCGAGAAGATCCAGGCCACCATCAAGAAGGGCTATTTCTATACCATGGCCCTCTATAGGAAGTCATTGCTCACCCCTGAATCCTTTGTCATGAATATGAAGGAACTCGTCGGTGACCTTGCCTTTTCACATACAAAAATCCCTTTCAAATGCCAGGCGGTCGACCTCATCACCGGGAACCCAATCGTATTCAGCGATGGAGAT
>CAYGXB010000068.1:0-11899 GCA_964353605.1 uncultured Bacteriovoracaceae bacterium | reverse complement strand
GGACCGGGTTGATATTGAAGTTGATGATATGCTGCGCCTTTTTCCAAGCCGTACCTGAACAGTCCCATTGACAGACGGCTCGCGCACCGATCACGATGACGAGGTCGGAGACGTTCATAGCGTAGTTCCCGGAAATGGACCCCTTCGACCCCCCGACGGTCATATACCTCGGTTCGGAAAAGGGGACGATGCCTGTGGCGTTCGGGCCGGAGACAATCGCTGCATCGAGTAGGTTCGCAAGTGCTATGATCTCCTTTCCGCAACCTCTGGCACCCTGCCCGATCTTTACCGTAACGCATTTTGCTTGCCTGGCTATATCGGTAGCCCTTATATAAGCTTCATCCTCATGGCACGAGAGCCTCTGGGGTTTTACCTTGTCCGGCAGCTCGAGGAGGTTGAAGACCCTGAGGACGACTGGCTGGACATTCATCGGGGCGAGGAGGAAGAAAGGCTGTGCGAATGCAGCACCAGTGGTGGAAGCTCCCATGCGTAGGGCCGCGATCACCGACCACGGTTCATAGACGCTATAGGCGTTCCCCATGATGCTCGTGAGCCTCAGAAAGAGGCCCTGTTCATCCTTTGGTATCTGCTGCATGTTGAAGCCCTCGCCATGGGTGGTCTCATCGCCATAGATGTGGTAGACGCCGGCCCCGTTCGATAATGAACAGAGTGAACCGGCAAAGGCATGCATGGCCCCGGGACCGATTGAGGTCACCACGGCCGGCGTTTCGCCGGTGAGCATCTTGAGTGCTGTGGCGGCATGCGCGCCGGCCGTCTCGTGCCGGACGTTGTAGATCTTCACGAGTCCCGCCTCTTCATACACCCGCAAGGCCTCGGCGATATCCGTCGTGCCGTGGCCGAAGACGGCGAGGTATTTCCTTACTCCCTGCCGGTAAAGGCCGAGCACGATCGCCTCGGAGACCGAAACGTCCTGAAACTGGGCGAGAGCCCCTGACTCCACGGCCTTCTCTATACTTTGATAGCGTGCAATGATCTGCGCCCGTTCCTTGCGCTTGTCCATACTCATTGCATCCTCCTCGCGATCGCATCCCTGAGAGCCATGTCCTCAAGGGTATTGGGGGCTAGTAATTCGACTACACCGGGGAAACTCAGTACCGGTCTGATGATCTCGTCATCGAGGCTCTCAATAATCTGCGCAAACGGTTTGTGCGTGAGCATCGAGATCCTTGCCAGATTTCTCCTGCTCAGTTGCTGCGACTCCTGTCGGTGCGGTGGATATCCCTTGCCGAATTTCACGTTGAAGAGGGCGTCGAAGACGAACCTTAGGTTTACATCACCCGCCCACCCGTAACCATAGAGGAGCGGCAGCGAGATGCAGTTCCCACCGTTGATCTGGGCGAAGAGCCAGACATCCAGAGCGTTGGCGATAAGACCGCAGATGACGTTGGGGTACTGCATGACCGAGGTCATGAAGCCCTGGCCTGTGCCGCACCCGCCGACGACAAGATCAGCCCTGTCCGTGTTCAGGAGGAGCGCGGCGAGCAGCCCGGTGTGGATATAGGTCAGCTCCGGCTTATCTTGGGACGACTTCATCCCGGCATTGACTATCTCGTGCCCCCTGCCGTCCAGAACGGAAACCACGGCGACATTCTGTGCCACAGCACTTACTTCACTCACAACTGCTATTCGCATATTCTTCTCCTTTTTGCACCCCTCTCACCCCCTTTGAGGGTACCAGGGGGTTGGGAGCTCAGGAAGTGATTCCCTGGATCTTTCGCGCTTCGTTTCGTGTTACCACTTCGTGGCCGGTTCCCGTTACAGTACAGATAGCGTCTTGAGGAAGATGGTCAATCATAGTGATGAGAATAGTCAGCGTTCCGGGTCCGCCTCCCTCTCGTAAAATCCCCCTGCCAGGGCTGCGGTTAGGGTGAGTCTTTTCATGATGATTCCACCTTTTTCAGAAGGATGCTCCCCCATTTTACCAGGGCAGATGCAGCAGACACCCATTCGATAATGTGCGTGTAGACGGGGAGACCAATCGAGAAAAGCTCCTTTCCCATCTTATAGGAGTAGGGTCCCGGTGTCGTGCAACATACGATCGGCTTAATCCGTTTCCTCGTGAATGTATCGAGCCGCTCGACGATGCTCTCATCGAGCGGCGTATTCTGGAACACGAAGTACGGCATGACGATATCGACGTTTTCGTCCAGCAAGAGGGTCTCTATGACGAACTCATAATCTTCGGCTGTCGCCGAGCCGGTGACGTCGACTGGATTCTCCACGATGTAGAAGAAGCTGAAGCGGGAGCGCATTGCATCGAACGATGCATTGGCGAGCCGGGTGAGCTCCAATCCTTTGTGAGGAAACAGATCAATGGCATTGACCATTGGGCCAGCACCATTGGAGACGAGTGCGACCCGGCTGCCGTGGGCCGGCGGCTGCAGGGCGAGTGCCTTGCACGCAGCATCGAGCTCCTGGAAGCTATCCGTCAGGATCACGCCTGCGGCTTCCATAAGACCTTTGTATACCTGGTAACTGCCCCCATATGCACCGGTGTGAGAGACCGCGGCATGAGCGGAAATCGGATTGCGGCCGGTCTTGAAGACCACTACAGGCTTGCCCTTCTCCCTCGCCATGACAGCAGCATAGAGGAATTTTCTGCCCGAGGACAGTCCTTCGAGATAACTGCCGACCACCGTGGTATCCTGATCATCGGCCAGGTAAGCGATGAGGTCGCCCTCATCGACATCCACCCGGTTGCCGTAGCTCACCATCTTGCTTGCACCAATTTTCTGAGCATATTCGAGGAAGGCGCACCCCCATGTACCGCTTTGGGTGATGAGACTTATAGAGCCCCCTTTCGGCCTCTTCAAACGCTCCCGCGGGTAGAAGAAAGAATCGAAGCGATGGTTGCCGTCGAAGCTTCCGATGCAGTTCGGACCGATGATTCGCACCCGATGTTCACGGGCGAGGTCGTGGATCTCCTGCTCGATACGCGCGCGATCACCACCGAGTTCCTTTCCTCCTCCGGAGACGATGAAGGCGTTGTGCGCTCCAATCCTCCCCATCTCCCGGATAATGCCGGGCACGAGAGCAAGATCCACGGCGATCACGACAAGGGCAGGGACCTCAGGAAGGATGCTCAGCGACGGATAAGCTTTGGCGCCCAGGACTTCCGGGTAGTTGGGATTTATGGGGTATACTTTTCCTTGGTACTCCAAATTCAAGAGGGAATCGAGGATGGCGTATCCGATCTTGCCCGGGGTGGCCGAGGCACCGATCACGGCCACGCTCGTGGGTCGGAAGAAGTTTTCGATAAACTCCGTACGAGGGAGTTCAAAAGAGAAGGGGGCCTTCCCCTCTCGAGCGGAAATGACCATTTTTGCATCCACGACCGTGCAGCCGTCAGACCTGGCTATGACCGGATTGAAATCGACCGATGCATAAAATGGGGCATACTCTGCGCCGAATCTTCCGATCGCTTCTATGGCATCCACAAGCGATTCTACCTGGACCGTTTGCGATCCCCGGTGCCCGTTCAGGATCGGCCATCCCTTGAGCTGATGGAGTGCTTCGCGAATCGCGTGCTTCGATACAGGGAGCAACCGGAAGACCACATCCTGAAAGAGATCTGTGAAGATACCGCCGAGCCCGATCAGCAACACGAGCCCGAAGGCGGGGTCATGCTGCAGGCCGACGATGATCTCGGTCCCTGAAGGGGTCTGCTCTTCAACGAGAATCCCCAGATAACCCGGGACTTTGCGTGCCTGGAAAGCCTGGTCCATTTCCTTAAAGTTTCGCCCGAGATCTTCTTCTGAAGCAATCCCCAGCCGTATCCCGTTCTGTTCGGTTTTGTGGAGGATCCTGTCGGATGATAGTTTCAGGGCGAGGGGGTAATGCCGCTCCTGTGCATAGGCGCAGGCCTCGGCGACACTGGTGCCGAGCTGTCCTTCCGGTAGCCCCAGACCATAATCTCTGAGGATCGCTTTGATCTCATGCTCGGGAACCACGGCAGCGCCTGTAGTCTTGAACTCATAATAGCGATCTCTGAATCTATCTGTGGTCATGATCCTTGTCTTTCGATTTCTGGGCAGCCGCGATGTTCTGCCTGATGTAGTCGGTAGTGATGGGAGGGACGAAGACGCAGGCAATCGTGAGCGGCTCAAACCCGGTATTCATGGTTCTGTGCACGACACCCGGCGGGGCGTACAGGGCGACGCCCGGATTCAGTGGGTATTCAACCCCCGCGAGCCATGCCTTGCCGATGCCAGACATGAAGATCATGAGTTCCCCCGCTTCCGTATGCGCATGGAAGTCGGTGCATCCCCCATGCGGGGCGAGCGTGGAGACGATGAGGGTGAAGTCCTTTACCTCCGGGTCGCTTTCGGGGGACAGGATGATCTTGAGCTCGCGTTCGAAGGGTTTCTCCACCTTTGCACCGGGGATCGTTGAGAAGTCGGCGTATGGCATTGGGCCCTCATGTTATCAGGTATGGAGAAAATTGCAATATATACAACCGGAATATATTGTAATCAAATAAATGTATTATAATCCATTCATATGCAGGTGGATATCCGGCGTCCTGGCCGGTCGCTCTGTCGATGCGCAAGCGAGTGACATGCAAGACGGATCCTTGTTCCCTCCATAGTCACGATACAGGCCCTTTCTCAATACACATGGACGATCAAGCTCAGTAGTTTGGCAATATGTCCTGACACAATCATCAATCCCCATAACCCCGGGCCATGCGCGATGACGGCCAATGGGATGAGCCAGAGAAACGCTTTTTTGCTGAGCCAGCCATCCTTCAAGGCGGCTCGGAAGAGCAACAGGGAAAAGGGGAGATTGATGAGGACCGAGGTTATCAAGCCCGGGGTATAGCCTTTCAGGAAGGTCGCCATAGCCACATGGGGCAACACGTTGATGAACATCACCATTTGGATGACGAGGAGGAACAGGATTGATAAACCGCCTTTCCGTGTAAGGTCGCCTGATAGAGCGCAGAGGTAAGGGATCGCGGTAAAGATGCCGAGCGCAACGAGGAACTGGGGATAGGATGGGTTGATAAGGTCCTTGGCAAAATCAGGAATTCTGCTCCCGATGGGGGATAGAAACTCCTTGGGCGTGATGCCTTCTTCGATGTTGTGCAAGGTAAGCAAGATCGGTATCAGCCAGGGGAGAGTTTTCATACTATTCAGGGGATGGGTTTCCTGACATGAAGGGCAAACAGATAGAAGATGATGGGGGCGATCACCCAGATCAGCTGAGGCACCACAGTGATATCCGAGCCCCTGAACTGGAATAGGGTTGGGTTCCACCAGTGCGGCACAAAGGCCCATCCCGAGGATCCGGTGGACATGAGCTCAACCGCGAGTTCGGATGCCCCACCCCAGATGAGCTGTATGGCAAGCTCCTGGATCCTGAACCGGGTAAATTGAGGTTCCCTGCAAAGCTTTTTTATAAGGAAGACTCCTATCATGAATAGACCGCCGTCCCAAAAGCAGTGGACGAAGTGGAGGAGAAACAACGGATACGGGGTGGGTGTCTTGAGGACATACAAGGGATTGGAGGAAAATGTGGGACCGATGAAGTAGAATGGGATCTCCCAGGTGGCGCCGATGGCGCATCCGATCCAGAACATCAGCCAGGAGAAGGAGCCTATCTTATGCATCTTATAGAGAATAAGAAATATCACCGGGATTGACAGGGCAATAATAATATCCACCCAATAGAAATAATCTTTTATGATCATAGGTGTATTATACAACAGATGCTGGGTATCACAAAGCGAATATCCTCTCGCCATGCACGTTCTCTTGAGGATGTTCTTCATAGGCGATAGTATGGCGAAAATATGAGATCTACATGAACGCATGCTTTGGGGAAGCGAAGGAAGTATGGGAAAAAGCAAGCATACGGAAGAAATCTTACCGCTGGTAAATGCAGGTGGCGAAGTCATCGGCAGTGCCCCGCGCTCTTGTTGCTATGAAAGGCCTGGCATTTTGCACCCCGTCGTCCACCTGCATGTCATCAACAGTTTTGGCGAGATCTATCTCCAAAAGAGATCTCTACGCAAGGATCTCTTTCCTGGGAGGTGGGATGCCGCTGTCGGAGGACATATAATATACGGAGAGACCCTTGAAGGAGCAATAAAGCGCGAGGCTTTAGAGGAGATCGGGATAGCGGATTTTCTCCCCGATTTCCTTGCAGAGCACACCATAGATACCGCGTATGAATCGGAATATGTCCATGTCTTTATGACCAGGTACGACAGGTCGATGCGCTATAATCCCGAGGAACTCGCCGACGGGCGTTTCTGGTGTCTGCACGAGATCGAAAAGAACATCGGGAAAGGCGTTTTCACACCCAACTTTGAGCAGGACCCCCCTCTCCTGAAAAGGGGATTTATGCAGAGATAATAGATGCCCGCTTTTCGTTATAGGAATTGCACATCAAGCACTATCATGAGCGCAGGTATATTTTTGGACCTGACCCGCAATACTCCTCTATCAAACCCAGCACGTGCAAGGGTCACATAAAGAGAAACGAGTTTCAAGCGTAACGATAAAATTATCCTCAAGACCGGATGTTGGATGACCGATAAAACAATATCATGGGATCGAATGTAATATTGTTTATTATATTCATGCTCGTTTGTATTACGATCCTTGTCATGATTCGTATATACGCCGCAAAGAGTTCAGAAAAGCCAAGAAAAAAGACCACGGCAAAGACGCAGCCCAAAACCCCGGCGCATATCCCGCTTATGTCGGAAGAAGGGCTCGATTTCATGAAGGTGTATGATCTCACATGGAAACCGAGCAGAGAAAGACCAGCAGAGTTTTCACCAGAAATTCAGAAGATCGTGAATGAGACCGAGAGCATCTCTTCCCTGGTTTCTGAACTCACGAATAGATTGAACGACCCCGAGATCAGCGCCCAGGATATCGGCAAACTCATAGCCACGGATCAGGGGCTCACCTCCTTCATTCTCAGACGGGTCAATTCACCCTATTATGGCCTGATCCAGAAGTGTGACAACATCTTCAATGCCATCGTCATCCTTGGGTATAACGAGATCCACCGGATCGTGATGGAGGAGCGGATCAGGAAGATGGGTGTGAAGCCTTCCAAGCAGGAGTGGATCCATGCCAATCTCACCTCGCATATAGCGGCCTACTTGGCAATGACATCCAGGGTGAGGATGCCAGTCGGTACCTTGGTCACCCTCGGGATACTGCACGATATCGCCAAAGATATCATGGCCCAGAAATTGCCACGGGCCGAGACTGACCCGCCAACCGATCCCCGGCAGAGGCTCAAATGGGAGATCGAGTATTATGGGATAGACCATGCCACCCTGGGAGCGGCGCTGGCAAAAGCTTGGCGTATTCCCGAGAGGATGTGCTCCTGCATCGAGCAGCATCATTGGCCGATGTTCTGGCCCTTCCGGGAAGTGGGAAAGCTCTCGCCCAATGTCGTCAACGAGATCACCTTCTTGAGCATTGCAGATGTCGCCGCGAAGAACTTCACGCAGGAGATTCAAGGGACCTATATCGGGGATGATTACTACGGCTATATTAGGAAGGCCCCGAAGATGGAAAGGATCCTTGCCGCAGAATTGATGCCCGATCTGAAACGGATAGCCAGGATTGGCGCAGAAATGGAATAGAAAACCCCCCGCAACCTCAGATTAAGCCAAAAACATATTATTCACGAAAATCAATGGATCAGGTCCATCACCCGGTGGAGATTCAGGTTGTACAGGTCGGAAGAGGAGTCTTGCATGCTGGACACCACCTGATTCAGCAAATGCTTGGCCTGCTCCACATTCTCGATATGTGACTCCGAGGCCCTTCTATTTTCGAGCGAGATGGTATCGACAATCTGCTTCTTTTGTTCGATGGTCTCTTCAATCCTCTTCTGCTGTCTGTCTTCCGGTTTGATGATGTTGATTACATTTCCCATTCCCGGATCGATCTTCATTTGCTTCTCGCCTCCACATATATGAACATACTAATTTATCGGCAGGTTCGATCGATACTTGAATCCACACGCAAAAGGAGCTTATAGAGTTCGTTTCTCGTAAGGCCGGTAAACTCCATCAGGATCTTCAAGATGTCCCGTTTTGCATACCCCTTCTGCCTGAGGGATCGCACCTTCTCCTCAAGGTTCTCCTCGCTCTCCGGCAGTTCTGCCTGACCCTTGACGAGGACCGTGCACTCACCCTTCATCTCTGTCCCCTCCCATTTCGCGAGCATTTCTCCAACCGGAGCGACGATATAGTCCTCATAGAACTTGGTTATCTCCCTGGCGAGGCAGATCTCCCGCTCATCGAGGGTCTTGTGGAGGGCCTGCAAGGTGGAAAAAATTCGCTTGGGCGATTCGTAGAAGATGGTGATCTCCGGACAGAAGCGCATCCTCATGAGCGCCTGGTCGATGAGGGTCTTTTTCCTGGGGAAAAAGCCGATGAAGCGGATGGGACCGGTAAAGCCTGAGGCGGACAGGGCCGTGACGAACGCACATGGTCCGGGCAAGGCTTCGATTCTAACCCCGACCTTCCGGGCCTGACCGAGGAGCAGTGTCCCCGGATCGCTGATCATAGGTGTGCCGGCATCGCTCACCAAGGCAATATTTTTCCCCCTTTGCAAGTGAGCGAGGATCTTCTGCGACCTGCGGGCCTCGCTGAATTTCTCACAGGATACCAAAGGCTTCTTGATTCCATAGTGATTGAGGAGCTTGAGGGTATGCCTTGTATCTTCGCACACGATGAGGTCGACGGCATTCAGTACGTCAATGGCACGCAGTGTGATATCCCTGAGATTCCCAATCGGTGTCGGGACAATGAAAAGTGTCGTCTTGTTCATACAATAGGAAATTTTCTCTTTCATCATCCGTCCTCAAGTATGGTATATATGTCAGTTGCCGATAAGAAAGGGAAGGGCAAAAAGAATGGATTCACTCAGACGAGACAAAAGGTTTCATCCGAAAAAGATAGAAACCACGCCGGAATACATGCACAAGCTCTTCATCATGCCCGACTCGCCCGACCACTTCGTAGAATTCGGCGAGCACCTGCTCGATATGATCCACGATTTCTTCCAGGAAAAGGGGGGAATCCATTCCGCCGTATCATTGAAGGACCTTGCCAAGATCTTCAACAACATCGACATGCCCAAAGGCCCCATGCTCATCAGGGATGTGCTGAACGGGATCAAGGGAAGCATCATCAAACACTCGGTTAAGGTGGCGAATCCCTACTACATCGGGCATATGACGAGCGCCATCCCCTATTTCATGATCCTCCTTGAGATGATCGAGGTGGCTCTCAACCAGAACCAGGTCAAGATAGAGAGTGCCAAGGCATCTTCCTTCGTGGAGCGGGAATTTCTGTGCTGGATGCACAGGCTCGTTTATCATAACTCGACCCAATTCTATAAAAAGAATATCCAGAACCACCGCATTGCCCTCGGGAACATTACATCGGACGGGACCATTGCCAACCTGACCGCCTTGACCATGGCTATGGCAAAGGCATTCCCCCCCGACGGGAGGAAATTCGCTGGCGTGCGCCAGGAAGGACTTCCGCGGGCGTTGGAGCACTATGGGTATCGCCAGGCCGTCATTCTGGTCTCGAAGCGGGGGCATTACTCTATTTGCAAGGCGGGCACTATCCTCGGGATTGGGGCAAAAGGAGTCGTTTTCGCCCCGGTCCACCCCTACACCAATAAGATTGACATAGACAGGCTCTGGCAGACAATCGAAAAGATCAGACGAGAGGATCGGTACCAAGGGAAACCAACGCGGTTTGTTGCCTTGGTCGGGGTCGCAGGGACCACCGAAACGGGCAATGTTGACGACCTGATTGCGCTTTATGATGTCGCCCGCGACCTGAAGGCCCACTACCATGTTGATGCGGCCTGGGGTGGCGGGGCGCTCCTCATGGAGGGCGGCAGGGATCTGCTCATGGGCATCGACAAGGCGGACAGCGTTAGTCTTGACGCCCACAAGCTCCTCTATTCACCGAACTCCATGGGTATGTGCCTGTTCAAGAATCTCGAGGAATCCCGCTACCTTTACCATACATCGAATTATATCATTCGTAAGGGCTCGGTGGATCAGGGGAGGTTCACCCTGGAAGGTTCCCGGCCATTTTCCTGCCTGAAGCCGTGGGCGGCACTGAAGATCATAGGACGGCAAGGATACGAGCTGATCTTCAATCATGCCCATGCACTCCAGGAGACCTTCCTCAATCTGATAAGGAATGAACAGCAGTTCGAACTGTTGAACAGCCCGGAACTCTTCATCATCAATTACCGCTATGTGCCTGTAGAATTGCAGAGGATGCTGGAGAGGCTCATGGAACACCCAAAAGAGAATGCCGAGAAGATCACCCTGATCAACAATGTCCTCAACGAGATCAACGTGGAACTCCACAAGAAGATCCGGGAGCGCGATACATCCTTTGTGTCCAGGACCAGGCTTGAGTCAACCAGGTATACCCCGCGAAAGATCGTCGTCTTACGTGCTATAACGGTTAACCCGAATACCGAAAAGTACATGCTCAAACAGATCCTGGCCGAGCACAGGAACCTGGGAGAGAAGATCTGGCAGAGTAAAAACCTCCTACGGAATACCTGGCGGATCTACAAGATGCTCATGCGCGTGTGAGGTTCAATCAGAACATCCCAGAATTGCATTCCAGCAATCGATGATATCCTTCCGCTCTTGCTCTACTGAATAGTGTTTATTGATGTAGTCAGCGGCGTTCAGTCCCATCTGCCTCAGGATCTGCGGGTTCTCTCTATAGAGCTTCAAGACAGCAGCAACTGTCTTGGCAAAACCTGTAATGTCCCCCATCTCTACCGAAAAACAGAAATCCGTCTTGAAGAATTCCCTGCCACCCATCCCATGGTAGCCGATTACGATGCACCCGCAGCTCATTGCCTCAGCAGGCGGCAGAGGGGAACCCTCGGGATACCCGAAGCTCAAGAAGATGAGCGCTTCCCTCATGATAGAGGCGGTCTCCTTTTCCGTCTTCCCTTCTATTGGTACTATGTCGAATCCGTTGAGTTCACCCTTGAATTTCAGCAGATTGATCACCTGGAGGGCATGATCCCTGTTTTTTCTGGGCATGAAGCAGATCTGATTTCGCTTGTTCCCCTGATAGGAAAACAGTCCTTGATGGATGGAGTTATGTATCCGGTAGATCTTCAAGTTGGGGAAGGAAAACTTGAGGTATTCACTGTTGTCCTCCGAGACAACCAACGTGGCGATGACATTCCTATCCTGGTAGACGCTTTTCAGTTCATTCTTCTCAAAAGACTGTCCGCGGAAGGTATTATAGCTGTTCTGATTGAAGATGATCTTCTTGGCCGGAGTAAGAAAGACTTTCTGAAACAGCCGGGAGGCCGAGGGCCTCTGCGTGGGGCTGTCATAGAGCGAGGCGTAATTCTCGGGGATCACCAGGTAGTCTGAGTAGGCGAGAGCGGTGTTTCGTATATAAGATATTGTCGTAACATTTTCAAACCATTCGCATCTGAATCCTCTATGACGGTGCAGGATGGAGGCTTGTATTCCGTTCTCGTTCAAAATATCCACATGGCGGTACATGACCCTGACCCCGCCGACCGGGGATGTGTAGTCGGGACACCAATAATATATCTTCCCCATAGCAACAAACTTACCCTACTCATTCGATTGGGTCAAGGATGATCCGTAACATTACCTGACTTTGTGACATAGGTTCTTATTGCATCCTATGGGGGCTATGCGACATCGGTGTAGTGCGGAAGGGCCGGGCGTGAGGCAAACATGTATCGACAGGCAAGGAGTGGCAAAAGGTGGATTTTTCTGCCACAATATGAGCAACATATCCAATTTTTTCTGTCAACACTCTTTAGAAATGTCCCCTTGTTTAACTCGATAGAAATGTCCC
>CAYGXB010000067.1:0-11979 GCA_964353605.1 uncultured Bacteriovoracaceae bacterium | reverse complement strand
AGCAGCTTATGCAGCGTTCGTGTACAATTGAGGGCTTGCCGGCGTTGAGGGCGCGTATGGCCCGCACAGACTCCTCTTGGGAAAGGGACAGGTATCGGCAATTGACTAGACACTCGCCGCACTCTTTGCAACGGCTCGTATAGTCTGGAAGGAGCTTTTCCATGGTGGTCATCGGCTAGCCTCCGGGAGTTTAAAGGGGCGCAGCCCCGATCCTCACCCTATAACTCACGCGCTGCCGTGTCTACAGGAAAACATAGTATGGTGACTGTCGAAGTGTCCCAGCCTCAGCAGAGCGATGTTTCTTGGCGCGCATGCTCATACCGCCCCGAAAACCTTGGCCCCCCTTGAAACCAAGGGGGGGATTCAGCTTCTTTTCATAAGCGCCGGATTGTATCCTCGCACTATTCAATGGATTATGGTGATGAGCGTCATGTCATGGGTGGGGCACTGCAACCTGATGCGGGTTTCCTGGCTTGCCTGGTCATATGTCGCCGCGATGGGGTTGCCATTGATCGTGACCTCGTGCGGCTGTTCCGAGTGGTGGAGGATGCATTCGATCGCGCGCGTTTCCGGCTGCCAGGGGAATCTGCCTGAGGCAGGGGCGATCGCGATGGTCAGGCGGTTGGTCTCCTGGGTGGTTTGAATCGTTGATGTTGAAAACCCCCCGGACTGATAGGCGATTGTTTGGCCGTCATCTTCATAGAGGGTTGCCGAGCCAAGGGCATAATCGACGGTGGCGGTTCTATCCAACGGGTCCGATGGGTAAGGCGGCCAGAAGTGGAGCGTGAGCTCGTCTAGCTGATGATCATCCGGGATATGCTGCATGACCGGGCCCAGGGGGATGACCGCGCCGCCGCGCACGAGAATGGGCAGTTTGTCCAGCGGGGCAGGGTACGTGATCTCGGCCGGGCCTTGCCAGGACTGTCCGGACCAGAAATCGTGCCAGATGCCCTCCGGGAGGACGACCCTGCGGGACGCGGTGCCGGTTTCGACGATTGGGGCGAGCATGAGCCTGTCCCCGAGCATGACCTGGTCGAAGATGTCCGCGACGCGCTGGTCCTGCTGGAACTCGAGTATGAGCGGGCGCATGATGGGCAAGCCGGTTTGCCAGCTCTCCCAGGCCAGCATCAGGTAATAGGGAAGGAGCGCGTATCGCAGCTCTACGTATTTCCGGAAGTTCGCCTCCGCTGCCTGCGAGTGGGACCAGGGGAAGCGCGTGGCATCGATACGGGCAGGCCGCACGAAATAGCGGGCGATGGGCACGAGCAGGGCCCATTGGGCATAGCGCATATGGGTCTCCGGGGTGGTCTTTCCGTCCAGGCCGAAGACATCCGCTGTCCAATAGGCGAAGCCCGCCAGACCCAGGTTGAGACCAGCCCGCATGGTGCGCTTGATGCATTCGAAGGTCGGCTTCTGGTCCCCGAGGAATAGGGCCGGGTAGCGCTGGGAGCCAGCCCAGACCGAGCGGGCGTAGATCATGGGACGTCTCTCGTCAAGAACGGTCATGCCCTCATAGATCGCCTTGCCATAATAGAAGCCGTAGAGGTTGTGGAATTCCCTCCCCTCCATACCGCGTGAGTTGTGTGCGTCCTCCGGCAGGTACTCCCCGTCGTCGTTCTTGAAGAAGGCCACCCCCTGGTCATAGAGAGGGCGCAGCATCCTGTTCCACCATACGCAGGCTTCGGGATTGGTGAAGTCGATCATCCCGCCCTTCCCGAACCACCAGCTGACCTTATCATGCGCGAGGTAAGCCTTTGCCCTGGCCGCGTTGTATTCAGGCAAAGCCCGGTCGTCCGCAAAGACCATCCCCGGCGGGATGTCCTGAACGAGCGCCTGGAGGAGCATCTTGAGCAGATAGCCGTTCTCTTTATTGACGAACGGGGTGAAGATCAGCCCCAGATGCACACCCTGCTTTTTCAATTGCGAGATCAGGCGGTCAGGCTCGGGGATGAGTTCCTGTCTCCATTTGAAATTATGGAATCGCTCCTCCCAGTGGTAATCCAGGATGACGGCATCGAGCGGGATAGCATGTTCCTTGTGCGCTTGTACCAGGGATATGACCGCATCCTGGTGCTCCTGGGGGTAGCTTGTCACCCAAAGGCCGAAGGCCCACTTTGGCAGAAGGGGCGGCCGTCCGGTCAGATAGGTGTAGGTCTTCAGGATCTCCTTGAAGGACGGGCCGTTAATGACGATATAATCCACGGGCGGTCCGGCAGCTTCGATCGCGAGGATCCCCTGGCGCGGGTCGATTTCCCAGCGCGTTGCATGGCCGTTGAGGAGGAGGAAGCCATAGCCCCGGCTCGATAGGAAAAAGGGGATGCCGGAATAGGTGAACCTACCCTGGAGGAGCGCTATGGCATCCCGGTTTTTCAGCATGACCTCCCCCCGGTCCCTTCGAAAGGCATTGAACCACTCGCCCCAGCCGTAGAAGCCTTCTCCGGGCTCTGTGTGCAGGTTGAGCCTGAGCTTCTCAGGCGCGGAAGAAATCGTCCTGACGACCTGCAGGATCGTCTCTCCCTGCACGTTTTTTATCTGGGTGCACACTCCGGCTGTTTCCGCCCTGAGCTTGCACTGCTCCTCGGTAATCTCCGGCTGGATAAGGATATCCCTGATCCAGACGGGATCTGGAGACGGAGCCTGGCTGATGCGGATGGCGTTAGGGGCGCAAAAGCGCACTCTCGGCTCCGTCATGATCTGCCATCCTTGTGGGGATTCTTAAAAACCAGGAGCAACAGTGCCGCAAGCAGGGGCAGCCCCAACCAGAGCAACAGGGGGAATCCAGCAGCATCGATCATTGCACCTCCTGAAACCTCCCCGGGGGAGGGAGGCGATTGCATCGCGTCCCTATGATACCTGAAACCCTTCCATACATCAACCTCTTGTCAGGCAATCAGGCACCCCTTCAGTGCCGGGTTAGAGAGACAGAAAAGAAAACGCTTGACAGCGGGGAGCTGTCGAGGGATAAACAGAGCCATGCTGAGATATGCATTCACCCAGGCATATTATTGCGGCTTTTTTTATGGGATGGGCGGCTGCCCATAGGCCTGGGTACTCTCAAAGGAATACGAAAGGCCATGGGCAAAACCCATGGCTTTTTTTATTGCCAGCGACGAAAGGGATATAAAAGGTCTACCGCTTTAAATGAAAGGATAACCGGGTATCGAGAGAATTTGGATAGAAGTTTGAAATACAGGGAAGGAGGAAAACAATGAAGAAATTATGGTTTGTAGTGGCGTTATGTGTTTTCTGTATGGGCATCTCCGAGGCACGCGCGGAAGAGATCAAGGTAGGGGCCATTCTCCGTCTTTCGATAGGCGCATCCGACGGCCTGCCCGCCAAGCGGGGCATCGAGATTGCGGTCAACGAGATCAACGCCGCCGGCGGCATCAACGGCAAGCCCCTCAAGGTCATCTTCGAGGACGGCAAAGACTCGCCCCAGGAGGCGGTGAGCGCATTCCAGAAGCTCACCTCCATGGACAAGGTTCAGGTCATCATCGGGCCCATGATGAGCGGGGAAGTGTTGGCAGTGGCGCCCATCGCCCAGAGGGACCGCATTGTAGCGGTCACCCCGACCGCCACGTCTCCCAAGATCACGGATGCCGGCGAGTACATCTATCGCGGTTGCACGCGGATCGATAAGCAGGCCGAAGCACTGACCAAGTATGCCAAGGACGTCATGCAGACGACGAAGGTCGCGATCCTCTACAGCAATGAGCCCTACGGCAAAGGCTGCAATGATGTTTTCACCAAGTACTTCACTGAGCTTGGCATTCCGGTGGTTATTTCCGAGAGCTTCATGGTGGGAGACAGGGATTTCTCTGCGCAGCTCACCAAGATAGCGCAGAACCAGTTCGACCTCCTCTTCATCCCCGGCTACCTCCAGGAAACGGCACCCGCCATTTCGCAGGCAAGGAAGACGGGTATCACTGCGCCATCCATGGGGGTGTACGGCGACATGGCCCCCAAGTACATCGAGCTCGCGGGCAAGGCAGCCGAGGGGCACGTGAATGGGAGTGAGTACAACGAGGATTACAACACCCCGACCAACAAGAAGTTCAAAATGGAATACTACAAGATCATAAAAGCCAATCCGACCGAGACGAACAACATCATGTTCGCCGCCCTCACCTATGACATGACCCGCATGGTGGCTAAGGCCATCGCGGAGAAAGGTTACACCCCGGACGGCATCCGGGCCTACCTCGACACCGTCAAGGATTTCGATGGCGTCACCGGAAAGCTCAGCTTTGACAAGAACGGCGATGTGGTGAAGCAGGGGGTCTACCTGTTCAAGGTGAAAAACGGGAAATATGTAAAGGTCCCGTAATGTGCTTCTCCAGCAGCTCGTGAACGGCCTTGTGGTGGGCAGCGTTTACGCGCTGGTCGCCCTTGGCTACACCATGATTTACGGCATCCTGGGCATCATCAATTTCGCACAGGGAGAGATCTACATGTACGGCGCCTTCGGCGCCGTACTCACGCTCGGCGCCACGGGCAGCCTGGGCCTGGCGGTGCTGGCGGGTATAGGTTCGGCGTGCATAGTGGGGGTGCTCCTGGAGCGCTTCGCGTTCCGGCCAATCCGAGGAACGCACCCCCTGATCCCGTTGATCAGCGCCATCGGCGCATCCATCTTCCTGAGCTCGGTTGCCAGGCTCCTCTTCGGTCCCGATGACCGGTCTTTTCCCCGGGAATTTCATCCTGCAAGCCACTCAATATTCGGGGCGGCACAGATCAACGAATTGCAGCTTGTGATCATGGGCGTATCCGTGGGGCTCATGGCGATCCTGTCGCTCTTCGTGAACTTCACCAAGCACGGCAAGGCCATCGTCGCCGTGGCCATGGACAGCGATGCGGCGAGGCTTGCGGGGATCAACGTGAATAACGCCTATGTGATTACCTTCCTCCTCGGCTCGGCACTGAGTGGGGTGGCTGGCATCTGCATGGCGGTCTATTACAACGCCACCTCTTTCAGCATGGGTATGCTGCCCGGTCTCAAGGCATTCTCGGCCGCGATTCTCGGCGGGGTCGGCTCCATCCCGGGCGCCATTGTCGGCGGCCTGGTGCTGGGTGTGGCGGAAAATCTCGGTGCGGCATACATATCCTCCAACTTCAAGGATGCCTTTGCCTTCATTGCGCTTGTGCTCGTGCTGATCATCCGTCCGCGCGGCATCATGGGGTCGCGGAAATGAGCGTTTATGTCCTCCATGTGCTCATCCTGGTGACGATCTACGCCATCCTGGCCTTAAGCCTGAATATCATTGTGGGCTTTGCCGGACTCGTCTCGCTCGGGCATGCGGCCTTCTTCGGTATCGGGGCCTACATCAGCGGCCTCTTGATGATCAAGGGTCTTGGTTTTGGCGCGGCATTCTTGCTCGCGGGGGTCATCACCGCAATCCTAGGTCTCTTCCTGGCGCTGCCCGCCTTGCGCGTGAAGGACGATTACCTGGCCATCGTCACCCTCGGATTCGGCATCATCGTGGGTCTGGTTTTCCTGAATCTCGAAATCACGGGCGGGCCCGACGGCCTGGTAGGGATACCGCCGGTCACTCTCTGGGGTAAGCCTCTCTACTCCAAGACCGGGTTTCTCGCGCTCACCACGGGAGTCCTCGGTATGATGATCGCGAGCGTGTACACTCTCAAGCAGTCCAGGATCGGCAGGGCTTGGGCGGCTATCCGCGACAACGATGTCACCGCCATGTTCATGGGCATCAACATCTACGCCTACAAGACGCTGGCGTTCGTCACCAGCGCGTTCTGGGCGGGGCTGGCGGGAAGCATCTATGCCCACTATACCGCCTACATCAACCCGCACACGTTCAGTCTGCACACCTCCATCATGATCCTCGCCATGGTCGTACTGGGGGGGATCGGGAGCATCACGGGCTCGCTCTTGGGCGCAGCCCTGCTCGTGCTGCTGCCGGAGGTTCTTCGGCCGCTGGCCGACTACCAGGATATCTTCTACGGGGCTTTGCTCGTGGCCATGATGGTGTTCAGGCCCCAGGGGATCATGGGCAGGGTGAAGATCACCGAAATCTTCGGGAGGGGGAGATAGTGCTCCAGGTCAGGAACCTGCATGCCTACTACGGGCACATCCACGCCGTAAAAGGTGTGTCTCTCCATGTGAAACCGGGCGAGATCGTCGCCCTCATCGGAGGCAACGGCGCCGGGAAAAGCACCATGCTGAGGGCCATCTCGGGCCTTGTGAAGTCAGCCTCCGGCGACATCCTCCTCGGGGATGTGCCCGTCACCCATCTGAGCCCCGATCGCATCCTGATAAACGGCATCGGGCACGTACCCGAAGGTCGTCGGCTGTTCCGGGGCTTGAGCGTCCGGGACAACCTCATCCTCGGGGCGTACTCCCGCAGGGACAAGGCCCGGGTGAAAGCCGATATCGCGGACATGGAGCGGCTCTTTCCCATCCTCGGCCAGAGAAGGAGACAGCTCGCCGGGACACTATCGGGCGGTGAACAGCAGATGCTAGCCATTGCCAGGGCGCTCATGGCAAGACCCAAGGTCCTGCTGCTGGACGAACCCTCCATGGGGCTCGCCCCCATCGTCACGAGCCTGATCTACGAACAGATCCGGCACCTGAACCGGGAGGAAGGCATCAGCATCCTGCTCGTGGAACAGAATGCACGGCTTGCACTCAACCTCGCGCACAGGGGGTATGTCATCGAAACCGGCCGCATCGTCATGGAAGGGCTCACGAGTGAGCTACGGCAGAGCAACGAGATACAGAGGGCCTACCTGGGCAAGGGCTACCGGGAGGTGTGGGAGTAATGCTGCAGGCCGAGACTGTCTCCAAGCACTTCATGGGTATCCAGGCGCTCGACGAGGTCTGTATCGACGTCGTCCAGGGCGAGATCCTGGGTGTCATCGGACCCAACGGCGCCGGCAAGACGACCTTGTTCAACGTGCTCACCGGGTTATATGCGCCGGACACGGGAAAGATATTCCTAGCAGGCAAGGAGATCACGACGTTGCCGCCATACCGGAGGATCTGTCTTGGCATGGCTCGGACGTTCCAGACCCTCGAGATCTTCCGCGATATGAGCGTGCTCGATAACGTGATGGTGGGAGGCCACACCAGGCTCAAGGCAGGATTCTGGCGCAGCCTGCTCAATACAAACAGCAAGCGGGCCGAGGAGCGTACGCTCAGGACCGAGGCGCTTGCCCTTTTAGACCGGCTCGGCCTCGCGGATAAGGCGGATGAGCCTGCAGTGAACCTCTCCTATGGGAACCAGCGCCGGGTGGAGATCGCACGGGCGCTGGCCTCGAAGCCGGCTATCATTTTTCTGGATGAACCCGCGGCCGGCATGAACCCGAGAGAGACTCAAGAGCTCTCCGAGCTCATCGTCAGGCTGAAGTCCGAACTCGATCTCACCGTTGCCATCATCGAGCACGACATGAACCTCATCATGGACATCTGCCAGCGCATCGTCGTGATGACCGAAGGACGGGTGCTCACCGCGGGCACACCGCACGAGATACGCAAAGACCCACGGGTCTTGGAAGCTTACCTGGGAGGAGAGTAATGCCTCAGTCATGCGTGGAAACCTTACATCTCAAACCCCTCATCCCCCTTGGATCTTCAAGGCGGCTATGGGTTCGGGGGGATTCAGCCGTAAGGTTTTATTCATAACTTGATTATGGAGGGGATCGTGATGTTTGAAACGGAATATGAGACCATGCCGAGGGGCGAGCTGGCTGTGCTGCAGCTCGAGCGGCTCCAATCCACCCTCAATAGGGCGTACCTGAATGTGGCCCACTATCGGAGGGCCTTCGACGCCTCAAGCATCCTGCCCGAGGATATCCGGTCGCTTACGGATATCCGCAAGCTGCCCTTCACCACGCGGCAGGAGATCGAGAAGTGCTATCCCTACGATATGTTCGCCGTACCCCTGAGAGAGGTCGTGCGTATCCATACCTCCTCGGGCCAGGCGCGAAGGCCTATCGTGACGGGATATACGGCCAACGACCTGAAGGCCTGGGCTCGGCTCATGGCCCGCTTCCTGGTTGGTGCAGGGATAACCAAGGACGACGTGATCCAGATCGCCTTCCGCTACGGCCTCATGACAGGCGGTTTCGGCTTTCACGCCGCTGCGGAGCTCATCGGCGCATCGGTGATCCCCGCGGACATCGGCAATACGGTTGAGCAGGTGATCATCATGCGCGACTACCTCACCTCCGTCATCGCGTGTACGCCCGGCTATGCGCTCATCCTCCTTGCTAAGCTTGGAGAGCTCGGCATCAATCCCCAGTCACTGCGGTTGAGGAGGATTATCCTGGGTGCCGAGAAGCTGAGCCCCTCGGTGCGCGAGAAGATCGAGAAGGGACTGGGGATCGAGGTCTTCAACAGCTACGGTTCAAGTGTGGTTCTGGGCCCCGGTATCGCAGGCGAATGTAGCGCCCACGTGGGGCTCCACGTGTACGAGGATTTCTTTATCCTCGAGATCGTCGATCCGCAAACGGGGGCCGTGCTCGAACCAGGGGCCAAGGGCGAGCTCGTGATCACCACCCTCATGCGGGAGGCCTTCCCCCTCATCCGCTACCGCACGGGGGACATCACCATGCTCAAGGAGGGGGTGTGTCCCTGCGGCAGAACCCATATGAGACTCGCAGACTTCTATGGCCGTACGGACGATACCATCAAGATCAAGGGGGCAAGCGTTTCACCGGAACGTATCCGAGAGATTCTTAAAACCATAGGGGTGGATACCCGCACCCAGCTTCACATCTACCGTGAGGGTCCCTATGAAAGGGCGGATGTGCTCCTCGAGGTGGTGGAGACGCTGTTCTTCGACGAGATGCGAGCCCAGAAGGCCTTCGTGGAGAAACTAGAGAAGGCTATCCACACAGGCACGAGTGTGCGCATGGGTGTGAGGATCGTCCCGTCGTCGGCCTTCAAGGGCGACGCCGTCGTCGTGGATGAGCGCGACTAATTCGCCCCCTGACCACCCTTGCATGCTACCTTCGATGCATTCGACGCGTTATCTGAGCGCACGATCCCGGCACAGGCGTTGAGGACAAGCGTCATGCCCATGACCAATGTGCGCCGCCCACCATTTTAAAGCATTCGCTTCTCATCGTTGATAAGCTATCCCCTCGGCTCAGAGATCGAAATCGGTTCCGAAACCGAGGACGAGGTACATCTCACCATCCCGATTGCGGTCCTGGATGTTTACCCCGATCAGGGCATAGATTCGCGGCCGGTTCATACCCCAAGATATATCCCTCGCTACCCAGTACAAAAGTGCCCCCACACGCTGCCGGTTGATATCGGCGTCACCGGCATGGGTAATCTCATAGTAGGGGCCCGTAAGCAAGATAGCCTCGCCCTTGCCCTTCCATGCCTGCACGAGGAACTGTGTCCGGTTGGCAATGAGAAGGTCTCCATCCTTGAGGAGCGTGTCGTATTCCCGGTCCAGGAAATAGGGGCCATTGCCGTTGTATCGGACATAGAAGAGCTCGGTCTGGTTGCAGATGATTACCGAGCCGGCCATGGCGTAGAGGGTTGGTTGAAACAGGATGCGCTGGCCGGATCCCATTTCCTCTTTATCCTCCAAAGCGTCGATCTCCCGCTTTCCAAATCTGGAATCCTTCGTCGGGAACGAGAGCAGTCCGGCGTTTCTCCCGAAGTAGCGCAAGTAGTCGTACTCCAGGCGGAGCTTGACGAAGACGGCAGGTTTCCATTCTCCATAGACCGCTGCCTTGGCATAGGCGGGGCTGATCCCCAGCCCGAGACCGGTCTGTACATATCGGGAGGGGATGACCTCTACGGTCATATCCTGGATCCATCTGCGGTAGCCGCCGATGAAGAGCATGACGCCCTCAGGGTTCCTCAACGCGACAAGATCGGCGGTAAGCGTTGTCTGCACCTTCGGCGTGGAAGCAACGGGCTCTTCTTCGGGAGTTGAGGCTGCATTTCCAGGCAGTGCATTGGTTGCTACCAGAAACAGGAATGCGGTCATGCATATCCGATAAAAAAGCCTTAACCCCCTTGCCTTCGATTCCAGGGTATCTATCTCTTTCCTCCTTGCATGGTCACGCGTCGGTGACTTTCTGCATTGCATGTAAAGATTACCCCTTTTTCTTCGGGAGCAGGCACCACACATGCGGTAATGCACATGCGATCAGAACGATTACGAAATTGCTTGGGTCAAGGGAACGATCTCCAGTTCCACGCGCCTGTTCTGTTGACGGCCTTCTGGGATGTCATTGTTTGCGATCGGACGTGTTTTGCCAAAGCCTTGTGTCATGATCCTCATCGAAACTATCCCCTGGGATATCAGGTATTGCCCAACGCTTGCTGCGCGGTTTTCGGATAGGGTCTGATTATAGGCATCGCTGCCGGTGCTGTCGGTATGACCTGAGACGTTGATCATGGTCTTTTCATACTCTTTCAGCACGAGGACCACAGAGTTGAGCACATCATAGAAGCTCGCGTTAATATCATAGCTGTCGGTCTTGAACGTGATATTGTTGGGCATGTTGAGGACTATCCTATCGCCAACGCGTTTAACGCTCACGCCTGAATTCTGCAGCTTCTGGCGGAGTTTGGCCTCCTGCTGGTCCATGTAGTAACCGACGCCTGCCCCCACGAGCGCGCCGAAGCCTGCCCCAATGAGGGCCTGTTTCCGGCGCGCTTCGCTGTCATGCCCGGTGGCCGCACCCACCGCGGCGCCGGATGCAGCCCCAATCATGCCGCCGATCGCAGCCTTGCTGATCTTCTTCTCACCTGTATAGGGATCTGTTGCACAGCCTTGGATCAGGACAAGACTTAATAGTCCAACCACGATAGGTTTCATAATGTTACGCATCATAGTTCATCCTCCATATATACTGACTTTGCTTACCAGCAAACTTCACCTCTGATGATCAAAATCCATTTTCCCATTATTTTTCAAGCCTCAAAACATCCACACGTTTTGAACCTTCGCACAGATGAAGATCCTCTCCTTCCAGGGAGAAAAACTGGAGCCTCTATCCCTGAGTGTTTTTAAGCCCGAACTTGGGAACAAAAAAAACTGTTTATTCTTTTTCTTTGATGGAAGCCAGCATCTCGTAGATTTCAATCGTGGGGGTGCCGTCGAGCAGGTGGCCGATCTTCCCGAAGAGCTCAGTAAAATAGGGGGTCGAACTGTGGTGTTTCAGCGCCTCCTTGTCCCGGTACTTTTCATACATGAGGAACTTCTGCGGCTCCTTCTTTACGCGATGCAGGGCATATGCCAGGGTCCCTTCCTCGGTTTCCACCTTGGGGATCATGTCCCGCAGGGCCTTTTCCATCTCCTGCTCTTTTCCTGCCTGGGCCTTCATTGCCGCTACAACAACTATCATGCTCTCCTCCTCGATAATCATTCTATCATTACTACCCTGCCAGTAAAATAACCATTTTTTCAACAGCATTATGCAGGAGAGGTATGATCGAGCATAATTTCTACTGTACGGCGGGAGGCCCAGGCAATACGGGAAAAGAGGGTGGCATGGGCCAAGATGAAAGCTTGCCCATGTGGTCTGTATATTCCTGCACAGACGCAGATTCCTCAAGCACGCATGACCACCGAAGATTACCCTTTTAAAGATCTCACCGAAGTGTGATACATATAAACACAGGTTTCGCAGATAGATACAACGAGATTTATTTCAAATAAATGAGGAGATATGCAGCATGAACCTTGATTCCCCTGCTTCTCTCCTTCCGTCAGCTTTCGGTTCCGACACCCCTTGCGCTGCACATGTTCTTGATTCGTTGACATTGAGATTTGATTGGTACATGGTTGGTAGCATGGGCTGACCATTGGGATCGAATACCCTGGGGCGTTGTACCACATCACGAGCCGAGGAAATGAGCGGCGTGAGCAGGATATGCACCCGTTGCGAGGCGCAGTTGGGAAAGGATAAACGGCTTGCAGCGGCCGTAGGCACGGCAATGTCAAGAATCAACGGGCTGTTGCCTAAAGCCGTTAACCCTTAAAATGC
>CAYGXB010000066.1:0-12013 GCA_964353605.1 uncultured Bacteriovoracaceae bacterium | reverse complement strand
TTCCATTACTATCTGATCACCCGGGACAAGAAGTTCCTCTCTTCAATGTGGCCCACCTTAAGCGCCGGCATCGACTTCACTTTGAGCATGCAGGGACCGGGCGGAGAGATTTATTGGGCGAGGAATCCCCAAGGGGAGATTGACCCCATGGCACTCCTTACCGGCTCGAGCTCGATCTTCCTGAGCCTGCGTTGCGCCTTGGTCATCGCTACCCTGCTCGGGAAGAAGAAGCCAAGCTGGGAGCGGGCCCTCGTTCGCCTGCGCGACGCCATCCACTTCCGACCGCACCTCTTCTGCAAGGAAAAGGCGCGTTTCTCCATGGATTGGTACTATCCCATCCTCTGCGGGGCCATGACCGGGCTCGAAGCGATCAAACGCCTTGAAAACTCGTGGGATAAGTTCGTAGTCGCAGGCCTCGGCATACGATGCGTTTCCGATCGACCCTGGATCACCATGGCGGAGACCTCCGAACTCACCCTGGCCCTCATCGCCGTGGGCAGGCGGGAACTGGCCGCCCAGGTCTTCACTTGGATCCAGGACAAGCGCTTCATCGACGGGACCTATTGGTGCGGAGTCACATTCCCGGACATGGTGATATGGCCCGCAGAGAAGATCACCTGGACAAACGGGGTCGTGATCATGGCCTTTGACGCCCTCAATAACATCACCCCGGCTGCCCAGCTCTTCAACCACGCCTTCTGGGAGGATACCAGCCGGCATGCTCTGTATAGATCGTCGCTCTTGAATGACGCAGCCAGCCTTGCCGAGGAAAAGGAACAGACCGCCGAAATGAGGGGTTAGCCAAGCATTGATCAGAGATCACCGACCATACTACCTCAAGAAATTCGACCTGAAATTCAGGGACTGGTACGTAGAGCACTACCTAAAGCCCCACTTTGCTTACCTCGGCAAAGGCTATACCTTCATGAAGCCCTGGCATGTGCATCTATTCGGCTCCCCCATCACACTCGGCGCATGCGCCAATGTCATTGCATCCCATGATTATACCATTCGGATGACGGTCTGGCCCCATGAGAAGGGCAAGGGCCGGATCAGTATCGGCGATTATTGCCTCATCTGCCCCGGTGTGCGTGTCAGCGCGGCGGATGAAATCTCCATCGGCGACAGCTGCATGCTCGCCGGCATGGCCTACATTACCGACTGCGACTGGCATGACATCTATGACCGCGTCACATCCATGGGGAAACCCGAACCGGTGCGCATAGGTAATAATGTCTGGATCGGCGATAGCGTCATCGTCTGTAAAGGGGTCACCATCGGGGACAACAGCGTCATCGGCGCCGGATCGGTCGTGGTGCGGGACGTGCCCCCGAACTGCATTGCCGCCGGCAATCCCGCCAAAATCGTGAAACATCTCGAAGCAGACAAACCAACGAAAACACGGGGTGAGTGGTTCTCGGCTCCAGAATGGCTGGAGTTCCAGATAGAGGATCTGGACCGGAAGATGCTCGACGGCAACACCATCCTGGATTGGATGCGCTCCCTGCTCTTCCCGGTGGTGGGGGATTAGCCATGCGCGTGGCCATCATCAACCCGCCCTACCCGCTCGAAGAAGCCCCCTCCCCTCCCTTGGGCGTCTGCTACGTCGCCGCCGCATGCGAACAAGCCGGCTGCGAAGTGCGGATCTTTGACTACCTCGTACGGCAGTATACCCCGGAAAAGATACGGGCCGAGATCGACGCCTTCGAACCCGATGTCATTGGCTCCACCTGCGTGACCATGAATTTCAAGGGCGCTGCCGAGATCGTACGGACAGCCAAGCGCCACAACCCCGAAATCATTACCATGATGGGCGGGCCCCATGTTTCCTTTGATTGGGAAAACACCCTCAAGTCCTACCCGGAGATCGATCTCATCCTCATCGGCGAGGGTGAACAGACACTGCATGAACTCCTGCCGGTCATCCGCGACAGGAATGCATGGCCTGACATCCAGGGTTTGGCCTTGAGGAAAAACGGCGAGATCGTCGCAACAAACCGCCGGGATTTCATCCAGAACCTGGATACCCTGCCTGTTCCCGCGCGCCACCTCCTGCCCATGTCCCGTCAGCTCGCCCTGGGCTTCCCCGTCAGCATCATCACGAGCCGCGGCTGCCCGAATCGGTGCATCTTCTGCCTCGGCCGTCGCATGATTGGCCACAAGGTGCGCTACCGTACCCCCAAACTCGTCGTCGACGAGATCGAGGACATCATCTCCTACGGCTTTACCCGCATCAACATCGCCGATGACCTCTTCACTTCCAATAAAGACCGCGTCAATGCCTTCTGCGAGGAGCTCAAACGCCGAGGGATCAAGATCACCTGGACCGCTTTCGCCCGCGTCAACACCGTTGACACCGAGGTTCTGACCGTCATGCGCGAGGCCGGATGCGACTGCGTGAGCTTCGGCATGGAATCGGGCAACGCCGAGATGCTCAAGCGCATCAAGAAGGGTATTACTCTCGACCAAGGTCGACGGGCTGTCCAGTATTGCAAGGACGCCGGCATCAAGGCGCACGCCTCCTTTATGGTCGGCCTGCCCGGAGAGTCGCCCGAGACCATCAAAGATACCAGCTCATTTGCCCAAGCCCTCAAGATCGATTTCGGCTATCATCTCCTCGCCCCGTTCCCTGGCACGACCGTCAGGGAGGAGCTCAAAAACTACGACCTCGAGATCTTGACCGACGACTGGAACCTCTACGACGCCAACGTTCCTATCGTGAGAACCTCCCAGATCAGCCCGGCCGACATAGCCGCCTTCTTCAAGGAATACGAGGATATAAATCGCGCGCTCTGGAACGAGATGGAGCAGCATTACCGGGACGGCACCTGCAGCGAGTATGAATTCCTGCGCGTGGCGGGCTACCGGCGCATGAACCTTGTGTTCAAGGTCTTGAACGAGGACCTCATCGAAAAACAGGGCACCTTCTTGAACGGCAAAGCCGAACTATCCCACCTTGCCCAGCGGATCACCGCGGAAACCGGCATGGAACCCATCCTCGTAGATAAAACCCTGCGTGATCTCTGTGCTGCCGGCTACCTGAAGACCAGGACGAGCGGTTCGGTCACTGCCTGGTACTGGACCCATAACAACCGGTCGGACACGGCCTAACCTGTCCATCTTCTCAACCCTTCTCCTCATTTCAGGAGAAAGCCGGAGCCTTTGGGATGACATCATCTTGAACTGTGTCGCGGAGTTCGGTCAAAAGGGCACGGCAATCGACGATAGTCGAGCTCTACGCAAGCCAAGCTTCCACGTCCTTCGAGGTGGTGCAGCGGCCTGTGCCGCCCAGTTCCAGGGTGGAGAGGCCGCCAACCACGTTGCCCCAGCGCAGGCATTGCTCCAGCGGTTTCCTGTCGAGGTAGGCCTTGATGAATCCGGCATTGAAGCAGTCACCGGCGCCAGTGGTATCCACGGGGGTCACCGGGAGGGCGGGAGCGTACAGTACATTGCCCTCGGAACAAGCGTAGGCGCCGTTGGAACCGTCCTTCACTACAATGAGGGGGCAGTATCCAGCGAGGATTCTGGCAGCCTTCTCAAGGTCATGCGCTCCGGTAAGCCGGCGCGCCTCAAGTGCATTCGGCAGGAAGATATCCACGCGTTTCAGAGCGTTGCGGACAGCCGGTGCATCGAGGGTGAGTTCGTCGTGGGAATTGCCGTCCATGATGAGACCTATCCTCCGGGCCTTCACCAGGAGCGATCCGATCGCCATGAGGGGTCCGGTGTAAAATCCGGGGATGAACAAGAAGCGCGCCGAGACGCAGAAGAGGGCCTTGAGACCGGCAGGTATCTTCGGTTCGGGGTCATAGTAGGTGATGAAGGCGCGGTCCTCGGGGAATGAGGCCGCAACGGTGATCCGGCGGTAGGATCTCTTGTGCCGGACGATCAACTTGTCGTCGAGCCCCTCGGCTCGCACCTGTTTCAGGGCGGCAATACTGAGCTCATCATTGCCGAAATCGGCGGCCCAGCCGACTTTGATGCCCAGCCGGTGCATGGCGATGGCGCTGTTGTAGGATTCCCCGGGCAGCATGGCGAAACCAGAGCCGATAACCTCCTTTCCTAGTTCGGGCAATCCGGGCAGCCCGGCGAAGATCAGGTCGATCGAATAATCCCCGACGACGAGCACATCGTATTTTGCCTTCATTGCCCACCCTCATGGAGTACGGGGAAAAGCTCCCCATGCTGCCTGATATAGTCATCCAGGATGGACTTGGCAATGGCATGATCCCTGACGAGCGGGTGCACGGTGAGCGCAGCTACCGCCTTGGCGTATGCATGTTCGGTGGCGGCCTCGATCGTGAGGAGTTCGTAGGCCTTGACCTGCTGCATGAGGCCGAGGCAGTGTGCGGGTATGATGCCCACCGCCATGGGGCGCACAAAATCGTGCTCCACGAGCACCGGGATTTCCACTACGGCGTCCGCGGCGAAATTGCCGATTGATCCGCAGTTGGGAACGTTGAGTATCATTACGTGGGGATGCGCACCGATCAGGGCCTCGATGACGCCCAGGGCCACGTTGGCATACCCCTCTTCCGCAATGAACTGAATGCTCGCGGGATCGAAACGGTCGGCTTCATATTTACCACTCGTTTCGCCTTCCATATAGGTAAATCCCCGTTTCAAGATGTAGGCCCGATAGCATGCGAGCATCTCCGCGCTTTGCTTGTCCTTCAAAAGCGGCCGTAGGTCGCTGAATAGGCGGGCATTTTCCTCCGCAAGCTGTTCTCCGCGTGTCTTCCCGGCATTGAGAATATTGGTGACGGCCTCTCTGGCATGGTAATAATAGTAGAGATACTCGTTCGGTATCATGCCCAGGGTGGCGATGAGGTCGACGGCGAACGGCAGACCCGGCATGCCCCCCGCGGATCTGATCATATCGATGAACTGCGGCACATAGTCCTTGCCCTTGTGGATGACCGAGCGGACCCATCCGAGGTGATTCAGCCCGAAGTAATCCAGGTACACCTCTTCCGGGGGAGCGCCGACGGCGAGTGCGGCAAAACGGTGGATGAGATCGGGGGCGTCGCATATCCCGATCGTCCGGGTCCACTTACCCACACGGATGAGCGCTTCCGTCATCATGCCCGATGGATTGCTGAAGTTGATGAGCCAAGCATTCGGGCAGACCTCGCGCATCACCCTGATATAATCCAGGAGGACGGGGATGGTGCGCATCCCCATGGCGAAACCTCCCGGGCCTGTCGTTTCCTGACCGAGGACACCGTACTTAAGGGGCACACGCTCATCCACCACGCGTCCTTCGATCCCCCCGACCCGGAAGGTAGTAATGACGAAATCCGCACTGGACAGGGCCTTGCGGACATCTGTGGTCCTCGTGATCCTGAAGTTCATCGCGCCGTCTTTCTCCATACACGCGGTGATGGCCCCGATGACTTCTAGGCGCTCTGCGTTCATGTCCATGAGGGCAAGTTCCTCGATCTCAAGGGCAGCCTGCCGCTTGAGAATCGTCTGGATAATCAACGGCGTGCGAACCCCGGCTGCTCCAATGATGGCGATTTTCATGTAACCTCCTTGTCTATCCGCGGGTAAAAGAGGTTGGCACCTGGAGCATAAAGGCATGTAGGTGGGCAGCGATGCGATGCCCAGGCGGGAGAAGATTTCATTTTCATTGCTGAGAGGGAAGCAAGGCCTCGATGAAGGGGTGGAACCGGATGTAACGGAACGCCTCTCCGTACTTGACCCCGATCCGGCTGCCGATTTCGGCCGCCTGGGTTTGCAGGGCCCACGCCATAAGGCTCGCCGGATCACCCGCCATATCCCCGATGACGTCCGCGATATTGATTCCCGCCAGTTGTGCCTGCCGCAGCACATCCTCGACCAGGAACTCTATCTGGGTCTTGTGTTCGGCCATAGCTGCGATCTTCTTCTCCATGGTCCGGGTGACGTCCACGACTTTGTTGAGGTCTTGTGAGCCCTCGGCGAATAGGTACTTTTCTACGACGTAGTGGGGCTGGAGTCCCTCCTGGAGATGTTCAGGGTGGATGAGCGGCAACGCGGAAAAGTTGACGGCATCGGAGGCCGCCCAGGCCACCGTCCGATGATCGGGGTGAATCTCAGGGGCAAAGGCATCCTGGGCTATCACCACATCCGGTTTACACTCTCTGATCAGACGGATGAACTGCTCACGGAGTTTGCCCGGGGGGAGCGTATCCAGCCCGAAATCGGGATATCCCAGCATGATCGGCTCTTCGGCCCCGAGCGCCCGAGCGCCTCGGCGCGCCTCTTCGGCGCGTACCTTGATCAGCGTTTCGACGTCCAGGACAAGGGAACCGCATCGACCGTCCGTTGCCACTACGATAATGACCCGCGCACCCTCTTCCGTAAACTTCGCTATCATCCCGCCGGCATGGAATTCCGCATCGTCGGGATGGGGGACAAAGACAAGCACCTTCGACATAACCACCTGCCCTGAAATTTTTGCTTGGACTATACGGGGAAGGCCCTTATGTGTCAAGTAGAGGCCACCGGCCGGACGCCCTTCTATTTTTTGTAAGGATATCGGCGGATTATGGCATCTCGCCCGGATTCAGCCTGCGGAGCATTCCAAGGGATTTGACCATGGGGATTTCCTTGAACAACCCCGAGCCTTTCGCCAGCGTATAGATCATGTACGGGGCCTGGCCGCCATCTTTGGGATCCGGAAAGATGTCGTGCAGGGCGAGGTATCCGCCGGGCAGGATATGGGATGACCACGCAGCATAATCAAAAAAAACCGATTCATAAGCGTGTGAACCGTCGATATAGACCATGCCGAGCGGAATGGACCATGCGCGCGCCGCGAGCACTGACGTCGCTACGATCGGAATTACGGTGTCCTCCAGGCCTGCCCTCTCCAAGGTATTTCTGAAGAACCTATAGGTATCTATCTTTCCGGTTGCCACATCGAGGAGGTCTGGGTCGAAGTACTCCTGACCTGGCTGCTGCTCCTCGGACCCCCGGTGATGGTCGATCGAGAAGAGGATGCCGCGTTTCTCCTTGCACCCCAGGCCGAGGTAGACCGTAGACTTGCCGCAGTAACCGCCGATTTCCAGGCATGGCCCCAAGGTGCTTGCCTCTTTGGCAAGTTTATAGAGCCTCAGACCTTCATCCTCGGCCAGGAATCCCTTGATGTTCATGGCGGCGATATCTGCTACTCTCATGCGCTGCCAGAAGACTAATGAAACCACCCTGCACAGTCAAGAGAAATCACCTGCGTTGAACTGAGGGATAAGAAGAGGTCACCCACCTGTAAGGGATTTGGAGGGGCCGAGCTTCGGGGCTGAAGATATCGGCAGACGACCAACGCTGATTGTCGTCCCCCTTTTTTTAAGAATGTTCGGAAATTAAACCATTCCGAGCAAAAAACCGAAAATGAAAATGTGGACAAGCAATACAAAATAGAGACAGACGTCTCAGCGGATGGCCTGGTTGCAAAACTTAAGGTCATTCCTACAGGAGAGGATGCGGATCTTCAAATAAGTGTCGAAGATCTCCATACTTCCCTTAAAGATGCAGGGATAACCTCCGGGATCAAGCAGGATGCGCTCAAGGGGATCGGAAAAGAGAAGATCCTGAATGAATGGATGATCATCGCGGAAGCGGATGCGCCGCAAGATGGAAAAGACGGCGAGGTGCACTTTCATTTCTCCAGGGAGAAACCGACCGTACACCTACGGGAGGATGCCTCCGGAAGGGTCAATCTCTGGGACTTGAATATCATCCAGAACGTGAACAAAGGAGATCTGCTCTGCGAGCTCATAGCGCCGGAACCCGGAAAAAGAGGGAAGACCGTCAGAGGTGAGGAGATACCGGCGCAGGATGGAAAGCCCACTGTACTGCCCAAGGGGACGAATGTCGATCATTCCCAGGATGGAAACAAACTTTTCGCATCCGTGAGCGGCATGGTTACCTATGACGGCGAAAAGATCGTCGTTGAGCCCGTCTATACCGTGGAAAAAGTCGATGCCGCCACAGGAAATATCCGATTCGTCGGATCGGTGGTCGTCAGCGGCGAGGTCGGAGATGGTTTCGAGGTGCACGCCGGCGAAGACCTGAGCATAGGCATGAGCGTGGGGCATGTCACGCTCTGCGCCGGAGGAGAAATAAAGATCTCCGGCGGAATAATCAAGGGCTCCATAGACGCCGGCAAGGATTTCAGGGCGAAATTCATCCAGGACGCCAACGTGAATGCCAAGGGAAGCGTCATCGTGGATGACTATATCCAGAACAGCGAGGTAATCGCCGATGGCCCCGTGGTCGTGAAGAATACGCAGGGGTGGATTATGGGCGGGGTATTATCTTCCGAGCAATGGATCTATGCCCAGAAAATCGGCAAAGAGGATGGCTCCATCAATACCGATGTCATCATCGGCTCGCATCCAAACCTGCTCCACGTGAGGGAAAACCTCGTCGAGGAGATCTACAACAGGATGGAGGACTTCCTCAGGTTTCGTTCCTCCATCATCAAGTTGCGGGCACTACAGTCAAGAGGACCGCTAGCACCAAAGCAGGAAAAGCTTTACCAGAAGATCCTTAGGGCTATAGACTTCGTCAGGTCAGAGTTGCTCACCAAGCAGGCCACGGCCGATTCGATAAAGGACAGGATCCATCGTACGTATTCCGGAGAGATCTATGTCCCGGGAGCAGCCTATGGCGGTACCGCTATCCATATTGGCGGCAAGAGAAAGGATATCGAAAAATTGTCCTCAAGCGCCAGGTTCTTCCTCGATGAGGGCCAGATCAAAGAAGCGGCGTTTGCCATGAAGAAGGAGATCGAGGCGCTCCTGGGGAAGTAAGCATGATCATCTATACCGTCCAGAGACTCTATGAGACAGTTTCCATTGGTAGACCCGTGGAGTGTGAAAATTTGCGGGGTCTCGACCTCTCCAACCTTGACCTTGGTGCAGCAAACCTGAGGGGTTCGGATCTCAGTCATGCAAACTTCACCGGAACCAACCTCCAGGAAGCGCACCTTGAGCGGGTGACGCTGGAGGGGGCCATCTTCAAGGATACGGACCTCAGAGGAGCAAACCTGTCGAATGTGCAACTCAAGGACATCGATATAAGCAGCTGCAAGCTCGAGCGTTTCACGGCGGTGGATACCAGATTCATCAGGGTAAGATTCGCAGGACAGTCGCTCAAAGGGGTAATCCTGACAGACTCCGCCTTCACCAATTGCGTTCTCAAAGATCTCGATATCCACTCGACCAATCTCAACCATATGAAGGCGCTCTTCTGCCTGATCGAATCCTGCACCTTTACGGAGTGTAAATTGGCCGGGGCCGACTTCGGCCTCACCAGCATCTTGAACACCACCTTCACAAGCGTGAACCTCACCCAGGCATCCTTCATGGCCGCCACCTTCAAGGAGGTCAAATTCCTTGCATCCCTGCTCAAAGACGTTGACTTCACCCTCATCACGGCAGAAAACCTCGATATGACCGGATCAAAATACCCTGGATTATGCTCCGAGGGTTCCCAGATAAAGGGGCTCAAGAAGTAAGCGGGGCAAATACCGAGGGCGGCACAAGAAAAAGGAAGTGGAGATCAGGCATTTAGTCGACGTATTCATAGAGAGACATACCGAGAACATAATCCTTCCCCGCCGGCCATTGCATGACGGCCAGAGTATTCACCCTGCGGGTGTGATTTCTCCGCCCGCCTGTTTTCCCGGAGGCGTCCGAAAAACCATGGCAAGCAGGTTGTAAAAGCCGAGCATGAGGTAGAAGAAGGCAAAGGGGGCCAGCACCCAACCGAGCACGGGGATACTGCCGACAACGCCAAGCAGGAGCACGGCACCCACGATCACCGCATACACGATGATATAGTCATTCAGATTCGATTTCGCCATCGCATAGACTGCTTCGAACTCAAAAGCAGCCCCGATACTGTATTTATTCTGAACAAACCGGACAATGGCAACGGGGAGCAGGAACATCACAGCCAGAAATAAGAGCAAGGCAAGAATCCCGCCTAATATCTTACCTATAACCACACTCAGGGCGCCAATGATGACGACCCCGATCATGTACACGAGGGCCACTACAAAGGCCTTGAGCCCGATGACGAATAGGCCGCCCCACTCTTCCCATTCCGGCAGCCGCCCCTTTGCGTGTGTAGATAAAATCCCTGCGAAGTACTTCAGGCTGTACCCCATAGCTATAAAGTTTACGATCGGAACGATATTGATCAGCCCGCCGATCAGGATCTTGTTCATCCATGTCTGATCCTCCATCGGAGCCCTGAACGCACCCGCCACATCAATCGCCATACTTCCTCCCTTCACGCATGGGTTTCCCCTCTTCGAGTAATAATAATCCGGAGCGGCGGTGAAATCAAGACATAGATTGCTGTCCTGTCGCGACTCTTTGATAATTTCCCTTTGATAACTCGCTAGAAATGTCCCCAGAGGAAGTGGGATAAGAGTTTCTGAGGAGGCCTGATAGATGGGGGACATTTCTAAAGAGCTTTGACACCTTCAAGAAATTGTGTTGACAGAGAACAGTTCATAATTTATATGGACTGACTAGTCAGTCACCTTTGGATTGAGACATCCTTTCCCCGAGTAGCAATACTCATGCACAGGAAGGATGCCGTTGTCATCATTTTTATAAGAGGAGGTATCGATCCGATACAGGGAGCGGCAGAGGTTCCCCAGCCAGAGACTGTTTTTCCGATTTGCAAGTTCGCAGGAGCCGAATGCGCCCACCTTGATCTTTTCCTGAGCTCATATGATTAAAAAGTGATTTCTTCAATTGAACCATATATTGAGATAGACAGGAGGAGGCTGCAATGGAGATGAAGGAACGAGCAAAGAAGGTAAACGTCGTTATTACAAGACAGAGGAGGGAGCGGGAATTTATCGAAATCCTCAGTAGCCTCGTGACCGGGTGCTTACGAACATCGACACTCAGGAAGGTGTTGTTTTCTGTGATGCGGAATGCCTTGTTAACTTGGTCGGACGGTAGCCGCGCCAAACAAAAGCTCTCGGAGCGGGCTCTCAATCTCGTCATGGAAAAGATTCCACCGGAATCCTTTTCCAGTGCAGGAATAGATGCCAAGAACATGGGCAAGCTCCTCACCTTGTTCGCACAAAAGCTGAATGATCTCCAGGTTGAGAACCCTATGTACCTAGCCGACCACCTTGAAGGCCCGCTCCGCGAGGTCATCAAAAGCACTGATTTCGGAGAGGTGAAGGAGCTGATGGATCGTGCGGAAGAACCCATTGTAGACCTCGTCAGGAGACTGATGGGATTCGTCTGGAACACATATCCAGCCAAGCTCGGCGCGATCATGTCATTAATACATCCTGTGGGGAACATCACCGTGCGGTCCTTGAAGGAAATTGTCAAACCACTCAATGGAGTTTCTCCCGATCTATTTACGGATCTCATCTTCTCTATCGTTGGGAGCATCGACGGCCGTGAAATTGGTCAATTGGCGAATGCGGTTATGGAGATGATGCGACAGCTCCATACAGGAAGCCTTCTCCAGGGGGAATCAGGGGTGCCGCAGTTTCAGATGGATCTCACGACCAAACTACGGGAAATTATGTCAGGCATCGATCCCGAGCTACTCTGTAAGGCGAAGGTAATAGCAGCGGAAAATGCAGAGGAGCGGGCCAACGCCATTGCGGACATCTTGGAGGAAAACCCAGCGCTTGTCTTTGACCTCGTCTCCCGTTTCTCCTCTCTGAAAAACCCACGGATCAGAACAACAAGGAGGAGGATCAGGGTATACGAGAATCTGTTGAAGGGCGAATTCGCAGAGGCCATTGCAAAGGGACTCAGTGAGATCGATACCCAGGAAGTCGGGGATATTGTCAACGCGCTTCTGCAGATGTTCAACAAGGTGCATGCGGAGAAACCGGATTTCTTCCCCCGTCTCTTTGCAGATCTCTGCATGAATATCAATACAAATGAGCTAAAGACTGCCGTTGAATGGATCATGCGGGATGTCAACGAAGGATTGAAACCAATTGCCAATGAGGTTCTGCCGGTACTGCTCAACGGCC
>CAYGXB010000065.1:0-12022 GCA_964353605.1 uncultured Bacteriovoracaceae bacterium | reverse complement strand
AGGTTTACCGCAAGGAGAAAACATGCCTAAATCGCTCGTCATCGTTGAATCTCCCACCAAGGCACGGACAATACAGAGGTTCCTCGGTAAAGGTTTCGATGTTGAAGCCACCCTTGGCCATATCAAGGACCTCCCAAAGACATCCCTGGGCGTGGACATAGAAAAAGGATTCCAGCCGAGTTACAAAGTGAAGCCTGAAAAGAAGCATATCGTGAAGCGGTTGAAGGAAGCTGCGGATACCGCACAGTATATCTATCTTGCAAGCGACCCAGACAGGGAGGGGGAGGCGATCGCCTGGCATGTGGCAGAAGAGCTGAAGAAACCTAATGTAAAGATTGGGCGGATCATATTTCACGAGATCACCAAGAAGGCCATCGACGAGGCGATCGCACAACCGAAGGAGCTTGATAAGCACCTTTATCATGCACAGATGGCGCGGCGTTCCATGGACCGGATCGTCGGATACACTATGAGCCCTCTTTTGTGGAGAAAGGTAAAGCGGGGACTTTCCGGAGGCAGGGTCCAGTCCGTGGCTGTCAGGCTCATTTGCGAACGGCAGGCGGAGATAGAGGCATTCAGGCCGCAGGAGTATTGGACCATCGATGTGACGCTCATCACGGTGGCCAACGATGCGATCCCCGCCAAGGTGGTTGAACCAAAGGACATGCCGGATGAGAAAACCGCGCTTGATATCGCCGAGAAGATACGCCACGCCGCTGAGATCGTCATTACACAATTTAAGAAGAAGGTGCGGAATCGTCATCCCTTGCCCCCGTTCATCACTTCCACCCTGCAACAGGAGGCATCTCGGAGACTGAGATTCTCTGCCAAAAAGACGATGCTCATCGCCCAGCAGCTCTATGAGGGGCTTTCTATCGGGAAAGGGGATGAACTCTCCGGTCTCATTACCTACATGCGCACCGATTCTCCTGCAGTATCCAAAGATGCTATTACCCTCGCTCGAGAATTCATACCACAGCGTTACGGAAAGGATTACCTCTCGGAAAGACCATTGCACTATAAGGCCAAGAAGTCAGCACAGGAAGCCCACGAAGCAATACGTCCGACTAGTGTTGAAAACACTCCTGAATCTGTAAAACCCTATCTGAGCAGAGACCAGTTCAACCTCTATGAAATGATCTGGAAGCGGTTCATCGCCTCCCAGATGAAGAGCGCCCTCTACGATCAGACCGCTATCGACATCAAGGCGAATGGCATCGGCCTCAGGGCAACGGGATCGGTCCTGAAGTTCGACGGTTTTCTCAAGGTGTACGAGGTCCAGGAAGAGAACGACACCCTCCTCCCGAAAAACCTGAACGAAGGGGATCGGCTGAGACTTTCCGACGTCAACCCTGAACAGCATTTCACCCAACCGCTGGCCAGGTATAACGAGGCAAGTCTTATCAAGGAGCTCGAAGAAAAGGGGATCGGCAGACCAAGCACCTATGCCCCCATCATCTCCACAATCCAGGAACGGGAATATGTCAAACTAGAGGGAGGGGCCTTCGCCCCGACCGAACTCGGCCGAGACGTTAACCGCCTGCTCGTAAAGCATTACCCCAACATCCTTGATGTCGGCTTCACCGCTAGGATGGAGGATGAGCTGGATGAAATTGAGGAAGGCAAAGCCGGTTATCTCGAAGCCATGGAGAATTTTTATGAGACCTTCAGGAAGGAACATGCGTCGGCCCTGAAAGAGATGCAGAATATCAAAGTGGAGCACAAGCCATCGGGCATACTGTGTGATGTATGTGGCTCCGAGATGCTCATTAAGCTCGGGAAAAGCGGCTATTTTCTCGGTTGTTCTGGCTACCCCGCGTGCAGTAACACCCGGGAGTTCACACGGGATGAAGCGGGGAATGTCATTGTTAAAGAACCCTCATGGCCGGGGGAAACACACGCCGTCTGCGACAAATGCGGATCTCCCATGGTGGTGAAAAAGGGGAGATTCGGATCGTTCCTTGCCTGCAGCAGATACCCCGAATGCATGCACACCCTGCCGATGCAGCAGAACGAAACAACAGACAAACGCTGCGACAAGTGCGGCTCTGCCCTGGTGGTGAAACGCGGAAGATTTGGTCTGTTCCTTGCCTGCAGCAATTACCCTACCTGTAAGCATATCCAACCCTATACCCTGGGACTGAAATGCCCTATACCGGGTTGTTCGGGTGAGATCAGACAACAGAGGACGAAAAAAGGTAAATTATTCTACACCTGCTCGAGGAAGGGTTGTACGTTCATGAGCTGGACAAGACCCCTTGATAAGAAATGCCCAAAATGCAAGGCGGATTTCTTATTGAAAAAGGGCAAACAAAACTCCTGTCCGAACCCGAAATGCGATTATAGGGAAGATGCCTAAGACGGTGCATGTCATCGGCGGGGGGCTTGCCGGGGTCGAGGCTGCCTACTGCCTGGCACAATCTCATATTCCTGTCGTGCTCTGGGAGATGCGACCGGTTTCCATGACGCCAGCACATAAAACCGACCTCCTGTCTGAGCTCATTTGCAGCAACTCCTTCAAAGGTGCTGACCCGGTCACAGCACACGGCCTTTTGAAAAAGGAACTTTCTGAACTCAGATCGCTCGTGCTTACTGCCGCCCATGCGACCCGGGTGCCGTCCGGGAAGGCACTAGCGGTTGATCGACGTGCCTTTGCCCAACGGATTACCGCGATCATCACGGCTCACCCTCGCATCGAAGTTATCAGAAAAGAGGTACTGTCCCTTAACCTTGATATCCCCACGATTATTGCCACAGGACCGCTCACCTCAGAGACCCTGGCAGGGAACATTGCCCAAATCACAGACAGGGAACGGCTTTTCTTCTACGATGCCATCTCGCCGATTGTGGATGCGGAGAGCATCGACTATTCTCGCGCATTCTTCGGATCGCGGTGGTCAGGCGATGATAGGGATTACCTAAATTGTTCTCTGGACAGGGATGCATATACAACCTTGGTGCAGGCACTCCTGAAGGCAGACAAGGTCTCACCGCATCCCTTTGAAGATATACGCTTCTTTGAAGGGTGCCTTCCCATCGAGGTCATAGCAGCCAGGGGTCATGACAGCCTCAGGTTCGGTCCCATGCGGCCCGTTGGGCTCATCAATCCACACACTGGGAAAAGGCCGTATGCCGTGCTCCAGCTGCGGAAAGAGGATCTCAAAGGTGATGCCTATAATCTGGTTGGTTTCCAAACCAGACTTACCTATGCGGAGCAACAGAGAGTATTACGGCTTATTCCGGCCCTGCATGCAGTGAGATTCTTACGCTTCGGATCCATGCACAGGAACACCTTCATAGAATCACCACAGGTGCTTGGAAAAGATTTGAGCCTCAAAGGGCACAGGCATATCATCTTTGCCGGACAAATTACGGGTGTTGAAGGCTATATGGAATCGGCCGCGACAGGGATCATGGCGGCCTATTCCATGCTCGCGGTCCTCAAGGGCAAACCCTTTACCCCGCCACTTCCGGAGTCGGCAATCGGTGCACTTCTCCACTACATTACCGATGAGCACATCTCCGTATTTCAGCCCATGAACATCAATTTCGGAATCTTCCCCACGCCCGATGTCCCCAAAAAGATGAAAAGAAGTGTCCTCCTGCAAAGGGAAGAGTTAGCTTTCACTACCTGGCTTGCCTCAATTGATTATCTTTAGAACAGAAACAACAAAGATTTTCAATGATTGAATGAGGGGCAGGTCCTGCCCTCCCCAGGAACGTTCTAGGCTTTCATTACATTAGCTGCTTGTGGACCTTTCGGCCCCTGCACGATATCGAATATGACTTTATCTCCCTCTACAAGTGTCTTGAACCCCTCCTGTTTGATGGCTGAGAAATGTACAAAGACATCAGAGCCGCCATCCTCGGTGATGAAACCAAAACCCTTTTTCTCGTTAAACCATTTAACTGTTCCTTGAGCCATTAAAGCACCTCCACCTCTAGATCTGTCGCCTGGCAACGCTGGCAGATCCCTTTCTTTTTTCTGGAACATTACCTGTAAACGCAGGAAACTTACAGAGGGTTTACCTTGGTTTACCTGATAATCTTTCCAGTTACCTGCAACATGTAATAGGATAAATCCCTGTTGTCAAGCGTTAATAGGGGTAAAATTACTATATTTCACACCAGCAAAAATCATCTCCACTTTTTTTCCCCCATTTTCATTGCCTGAACGCCAAATGGATCCAGACAGAAGCGCCTCCGTGGGCAACCTGGCCTCCCTTCATCCTTATCCACCTGATGTGAACTGTTGGCAAGCTAGACATCTACCCATCTATGGTGCATTGCCACACCCTGATCCGCCATAGTGGGACAAGGGGTCGAGGAGATCCTGACTATGTGCACTCCACTGAATGATTACAGAAAGGCACGCACTTTTCTTGAAAATCATGGAGTTTTCTGCTAGGGTGAGCAACTACTGAGAATTAAGGATGGCAGGGCATATATATGAACGAGGAAATCGAATCTCTCAGAAACAGCATAGACGCCCTTGATAATGAGTTCATTGCCTTGCTTCAAAAAAGGGCTGAGCTCGCTGTCCAAATGGGCAGGCTGAAGCAGGCAAACGGAAAGGGCACCTTCGATCCGGATCGGGAACTCTCGATCTTGAGTCGTCTCTGTACCGAGATTCATCCCCCCCTCACCAACACGATGGTTTCTTCCCTGTTTCAAGTCATATTTAGTATATCGAGAGCACTCCAGGAGCAGCGGAAGATTGCTTATCTGGGTCCTGAAGAGAGCTACAGTTATGAAGCTGCAACCTCCGTGTTCCCCTGTGATGCGATCCTCCTCCCCCGGAATTCTATCGAGGAAGTGATCCAGGACGTTATTGCTGAACGGGCCGACCTCGGGATCGTTCCAGTGGAGAATTCCAGCGAGGGCATGATCTCGCAAACCCTTGATCTGATGGTTTCAGCGAGACTCTTTGTAGTAAGGGAGATCCTCCTGGCCATAAGCCATTGCCTCTTATCCAGAACGAGCATGGGCAAAATAGAAAGAGTATTCTCACCCCCGCAGGCATTGGCCCAGTGTAGACAGTACTTGCGGGCGAACCTGTCCCAGGCAGTGCTCGTGGAAACAGCAAGCGTTGTGGATGCCGCCTGTGCAGCTGCTGCGCAAGAATCAAGCGCCGCCATTGCCTCGGCCCATGCGGGACAACGCTACGGGCTCACCATCCTTGCCGCCAATATCAATGATTACCCGAAAAGCATCACCCGTTTTTGGGTCCTTTCTCGGAACATCCTATCAGTACAGGGGAAGGTAAAGACATCCCTCATCCTCTTGCTGGAAAATAAACCCGGCTCCCTCTACCATGTCTTGGGTGCATTTGCATCACAAGGAATCAACCTTAGCAAGATCGAATCAAGGCCCTCGCAGAAAGACCCCTGGAAACACATCACCTTCATCGATTTCCAGGGCGGGCTCCATGAAGAGCATGTACAGAAAGCGATGCAGGATATCAAGACCTATACTAGCGATGTCATCGTCCTTGGCTCATACCCTGAGGGAGGGATCCCAGATTGAAAAGACCCGAACCTGTGCCCTGGATCATGCATATCCCACCTTATGCTCCTGGACTCTCCAAGGAAGAGATCTCACGGCAATTTGGTGTGGAAAAACCAGTGAAGCTGGCATCAAACGAGAACGCCCTGGGGCCAAGTCCGCTGGCCCAAGAGGTGATCAATGATCTCAGAGATCAGGTACATCTCTATCCCGATCCCACAGCAGGAGAGCTGAGACAGGCTGCTGCACGGTATTTCGGGTGTGAAGCGGATCGTATCATTGCCGGCAATGGGTCGGACGAGATCATCGACCTCATCTGCAAGGCATTCATCTTCCCCGGCGACAAGGTGCTCATCCCAGAACTCACGTTCAGTTACTATAAGATTGCATCTCTTGCTTGCGGGGCGCACATTATCCATACCGCCATGGACGGGATGCGTATTGATGGAGCAAGCATTGAGCAGGCATTGAACCAGCGGATCAAGATCGTCTTCATTGCGAACCCCAACAACCCGACCGGAACCTATCTGCACAGGGAGAGTATCCAGCGGCTTGTCACGTGCATTCCGGTCGATACCCTCCTGGTGATCGATGAGGCCTATGGTATATTTTCCAGGGCATCCGACTTCTCAAGCGCAATGGATCTGATTGAGCAGTGCGAAAATCTCATTATCTTACATACCCTCTCAAAATCGCACGGACTTGCGGGTTTAAGGGTGGGCTTCGGAATAGCGACTGGATATGTGCTGGACAAGCTCTACCGTATAAAGCCGCCGTTCAATCTCAACCTGCTTGCCATCAAGGCAGGGGCAGCAGCACTCTCGGATAGTGGATTCCTGAAAAAGACCCTTCAGGTCACATGGGATGGATTGGACTACCTTTACGGCGAGTTTGCCAGACTAGGCCTTCCCTATGTGGAGTCGCAAACTAACTTTGTCCTGGTAAGGATCGGCAAAGAGGCGCAGAGGGTCTATGAGGAATTACTGAAGAAGGGTATCATCACACGCTACCTGCGGGGGAAAGGTCTCGAAGAATATATTAGAATCAGTATCGGATTGCCCGAAGAGAACAATGTCCTCATCACGAATTTGGAAGAGCTCCTATGCAGATAAGCATCGTAGGGCTTAGACACATTGGCTCATCTATTGCCAGAACCCTTCAAGGCACGGAGTCTGAGAGTGGGATCTAATTCAGGACAGATGCCGCCATCAAGGATGATATCATTTTCTGGGAAGGAAATGACCTGTCCCTGGATGGCTGATGCGTGGTTTCGTTGCGAATGGGGGGAATGAGGAAATAGAGGAGAAACTGAGAGCATACTCGATTATCATGAGAGCGTTATATGAAATTCCACGGTGAGATAACCCCTCCGGGAGACAAGTCTATATCGCACAGGGCTTTCATGCTGGGAGCTCTGGCAACAGGAACAACAGTCATCCGAGGGGCATTGGAGTCCATGGATATCAGGAGTACCCGGGAAGCTTTACAGGCTCTCGGTGTTGCGATCAAGAAGGATAGATATGCCTGGCTGATTACAGGAGGCACCCTGCAGGAGCCCGTGACAGTCATTGATGCTGGCAATTCAGGGACCACAGCTCGGCTATTGAGCGGTATCCTTGCCAGTCTCGACGGCGTGAGCGTCGTCACCGGAGATGCATCCCTGGTAAATAGGCCCATGGCACGCGTCCTCAATCCACTCGAATGCATGGGGGCGCACTTCATGGCGCGGCAGGGGGGATTCCTTCCTATGGCAATCAAGGGGGGGAGCCTCAGGGGAATCTCCCATGATATGGAGATTGCCTCCGCTCAGGTGAAATCCGCCCTCCTGCTGGCTGGACTTCATGCTCAGGGCGTTACCCAAATAATTGAGCCTATGAAGAGCAGAGACCACACGGAGAGGATGCTCACCTACTTCGGTGCCACGCTTAAAGAGACCGGAAACAGTATCAATATAGCAGGTCAGCAGAAGCTTGAGGCAAGAGAGATCGTCGTGCCAGGAGACCCTTCTTCAGCAGCATTTCCGGCCGTGCTGGCAGCTGCTAAACCGGGTTCTCAACTCCTTATAAAAGGCGTCTGCCTCAATCCCACGCGGACAGCATTTCTCGATGTCCTCAGACGCATGGGGACATCAATATCCATTGAAAACACGAGGGAAATGGCCGGGGAGACTGTCGGTGATATAATGATAAAGGGACAGGGACTCAAAGAGACGATTATTGAAGGACAGGAGATACCAAGCTTGATCGATGAGATCCCCATCCTTGCCATAGCGGCGGCCCTTGCTGAAGGTACAACAATTATCAGGGATGCCAAGGAATTGAGGGTAAAGGAGACAAACAGGATTAAGGCGCTGATAAACGGATTCTCTGCGCTTGGTGCCTTCGTGCAAGAGCTCGATGATGGCATGGTCATTGAGGGTCCGCTCAAGCTAAAAAGCGGACATATCAAAACATGCTCCGACCACAGGATAGCCATGTCTTTCCATATCCTCTCCAGGGTAGCAGACATAGATATCATACTCGACGATACAGGCTGCGTCAATATCTCCTACCCGGGCTTCTTCAGGGATATCGAAGGGATCTCATGAAGAATACCATCATTACAATCGACGGACCATCTGGGACAGGAAAATCAACGGTCGCTCGAGTGGTGGCAAAGAAACTGGGATTCCTCTTTCTCGACACGGGAGCCCTTTATCGAGCCGCGGCCCTGGCCGTCGACATGCAACACGCTGATATCAATAATAACGCCATCTGCGGACAAATTATCTCGCAGATTGACATCTGTTTTTTGGGGGGCAAAGTCCTTCTCAACAGGAGAGATATAACGAGCGATATCAGGTCGAACCATATCAGCTCCCTGGCGTCAAAAATTGCTGTACATCCCACAGTGCGAAAGAAGCTTCTCGATGTGCAAAGGTCATTTGCCTTAAAGAGATCCCTGGTCATAGAGGGAAGGGACACTGGGTCGATTGTGTTCCCGGATGCAGACATCAAGCTCTTCCTCGATGCATCACTCCAGGAGAGGGCACGAAGAAGACATCTGGAGCTGAAAACAAAAAGGATGGATATTGCCTATAATAAGGTCCTTAAAGATATGGAAAAGAGAGACCAGCGGGATGCATCAAGGGTCCATTCCCCGCTCATCATCCCTGAACACGCCTTTGTGGTAGATACGACACACATGACGCTGGATGGGGTGATACAGGAGGTGATGAAGATTATAAGGGAAAGGTTAGCCGATTAGGAGACGATCATTCTCATGAGCAGCCTTGGTTGCCGTCTGTTTCCTCATTTCCTGAGACATGCACTCGATGATCTCGCGTGAAAAGTTGATCACGTCCTTGTCTGTAAACCCGTTCTTTCTGAGCTCCTTATACAATGAGCGCGCCAGTATCCTCGTAGCCCTTTCAGGATCCATATTCCTCATGACCATATCCAAGCTTCCTCTTCTGCTCATGACCTTTCTCCCTTTTCAAGGAACCATTGTATGCATCCATCATGCCAATGATGGCTTCGTATAAATTTCCCATGATTTCCAATTGTTATCCAAGAAAACGGGAAGCGTACGCATATGACATGTGTGGTTTTTACCATAGGGGGACCACAGTCACTGCCTATTCTACTTGCTTCTTATGTGGAATGGTTCTTCCCACATCCCACCCTTTTCCCCCGGGAGCTCCTGGAGAAGCAAGACATGCCACGCTACGCCATTTGATCGGTGAGTCGCTCAGAGGGCGAACTCATGGACTTACATAACCAATCCCATGGAGAATCTTCAAGCCAGAGCGCCTTGTCGTTTCGGACGAGAGTGTCTCCGCTTACGGGAACGTCGGGGGGATCCATATGCCCGAGTAAATGTCGTGTCAAACGGATCATTCTCCTGCATGAGGTAGCCATGCTGTATGATGGAAAATATAAAGGTCGCATACCGATAGTACGTCCTCTTTTTCAATAGCCACCGAAAGCGACCAGTCTGCATGGCTTCAAACATCGCTTCGACGATGAGCAGGATCTGGATGACATTGGACTTCAGTACCTTGGGGATCGTAACCTGCACATCGGCATGCACGAACCCACCGTGGAGGATCTTTGTTTTGTCCACTCCCCGCTCGGTATTCGTGAGGATCTCATGTGCCCATGGCCAGAAGAGAATTGAAAAGACAATCTCCTGCGGCATTGTCTTCCCTGAGCGGACGAACTCATCCACGTAAGAGAGTTTATCGAGGAGTTTTGCCATATGCCCAGGATGCAGCATATAAAATTTTCCCACACCTCCGAGTACATGAGACAAAACCCCATACAGGTCCATGAAAGAAAAGACTGGCATAAGAAAACCCGAGACAATATCCTTGTTGAGTTCCTCGAACATCCTCGCTCCGGAGCAGATTCCTAGGAGCTCCCGAGTGGGATAGATAGCCTGAGCTGTGGCATCATCAATGGAGAAATTGAGACGGGATGCATGCCTGAGCACCCGTAAAATCCTAATCGGATCCTCTCTGAACCTTTGGTAGGGATCACCGATCACCCTGATTATGCCTTCCTCGATATCCCGTAACCCGCCAATATAATCGATTATGGCGAAGGTCGAGATGTCGTAGAACAGCGCATTGATGGTGATATCCCTCCTGATTGCATCCTCGGCAGGGGTGCCGAAGGTATTATGGATGTCTGTTCCACTCGTCTCCTCGGGTTCCCTGCGGAAGGTCGCAACTTCAATGGTCTTCCCCCCCCTGAAGCGGATATGGGCGAGCCTGAAGCGCCTGCCGATGAGATATGAATTCCTGAAGAGCTTCTTTATCTCACCAGGCCTTGCATTTGTGGCGACATCAAAATCTTTGGGGACCCTTCCCAGGAGGAGATCCCTCACCGCTCCCCCGACAAGATATGCCTTATAGCCGCTCTGGTGGAGGCGATAGAGGACTTTCAGCGCGTCGCTATCAATATGACGGCGCGATATGACATGTGATGACCGGCCAAGAACAATGGGTTCAGCTTTCATTCTCCCCCTTTGGCTCTTTTTCTTCTCTCTTTCCTCGTATCCTATATTGTCCATCCACCCACTTCAGGAAATCCAAACCCTTGCATACTTCCGAGCAGAACGGCCTGAAGGGATTCCTTTCATAATCCACTATATAACCACATACCGGACATCGCACCTGCATAGCCCTCTCATTTAAAGATGCTGCATGGATTTATGCATCCTGTGCACGCAACACCAGGTCAGGGTTATCGGACATGATTCCGTCCACCCCGAGTACATATAGCATCTCCATAGCGCTTGAGTGGTTGATTGTCCAGCAGTGCACGACCTTTCCCATCCCCTGGGCAAGATGGAAGGTGGAGAGGGTATTTTCCCGGGCATGGCCTGAAGCGCCCCGATGTGCAAAGACCACAATCCTTTGCTTGATGCCGTCGCTGCCGAAATCCATTTGAAAAAGCGTATATAGGAGACTGCTAAGCTTGTCAAATTCATGAACTACCCCGCAGCAAGCTACGGGGTATCAAAAGCTTTTCTAAGTTGAAGAGGTTATTCACAGCAAGCTGAGGGGAATTGACCCTAAACGAGATTAAAAGAAACATTTGAAACCTGAGATCAAACACTGTATATCTTTCACGATGGATACCATGGAAAACAATGACAAAAAGGTAAGGAGAAAGAAACAGATAAAAAGGAACAGGATGATTATCCTGAGGTCTGCCAAAGAGCTCTTCCATAAAAAGGGATTCTACACCACCACCATGGAAGATATCGCCCAGTATTCGGGCTTCGACAGAAGGACTATCTATAATCACTTCAAGAACAAGGAAGAGATCTTCGCCGCCTTAGTATCCGGAGTAATTGCAGATATCACGAATGCCTATGACGAGGTGGCCCTCCTCCCCGTAACACCCCTCGATCGGTTAAGAAGGCTCGTGCTCAAGCTCCTCGACCTATATATCGAGAATGCCCATCTCCTTAATGTCTTCACCTCGGAGTTCGAGGTGAGCGACCACAGGAAGAAGCGCTACATCTCAAACTTTATGCACAAGAATATCCGGGACTATATGGAGATAGAGTCAAGGCTCGTGGATATGATAAAGCTGGCACAGGATCAGGAACTCCTCATCGATGTCCATCCCTATATCCTGGCAGGCCTCCTCAACGAACTCATTCTGCGTAGCGTCATTGTTCTTCACCATTACAAGAAAGATTTGTCTAAGGATGATATCATCCAGGATATCCTGCGGGTGATCGAGGGTAACATGATCACCCCCCCACAGGCCTTACAACGGTAAGGAAGACTAACGTTCCACCTTTTTTTCACGCCAAAGGAAGAAAAAAAGGGGGGCTTTCTGGCCCCCCTCGGTTTTTCGCTTACATGCCCATGTCAGGTGGCATCCCCCCCCCAGGCATATGATACTTTTCCTTTTCCTCAGGGACCTCAGCCACCATGACCTCGGTGGTGAGCATCAAGCCGGCCACTGATGCGGCATTCTGGAGGGCAAAACGCGTAACTTTGGTCGGGTCAATGACA
>CAYGXB010000064.1:0-12060 GCA_964353605.1 uncultured Bacteriovoracaceae bacterium | reverse complement strand
CTCGATGATCCGCTTGTCGGTCTCCGGCACATAGGCGGAGACTTCATCAAGAATGTCATTTATCCGTACAGTCAATAACGAGGCCATTATCCTTCAGTTTGATTTGTATGAATCGGGTAATGCTCTCGGGAGGCAGTTTCTCAACCTTTCCCGTGGCCCGCTCATTTATCTCCACGACGCCCTCCGCTAGGCCCTTTGCCCCGACCGTGATCCGGTAGGGAACTCCCAGGAGATCTGCATCCTTGAACTTGACCCCTGGCCGTATGTCCCGGTCATCGATAAGGGCATCGATCCCATTGCCCTTGAGCGTATAATATATACCCAAGGCGACTTCCATGATATTTCCATGCTTGATATCGATAGGCAGGACCATCACCTGATACGGGGCCATGGGTAAGGGGAATATGATTCCGTTCTCATCGTTGTGCTGCTCTATCGCTGCCGCAATCACCCTGCTGACCCCAATTCCGTAGCAGCCCATGACAATAGGCTTCAAGCACCCCGCTTCATCGAGAAAATTCGCATGCATCACCTTTGAGTACTTGGTGCCAAGCTTAAATATGTGCCCTACTTCGATCCCCCGTATGGCCTCGAATGTCCCTTCGCATTTCGGACACGCATCTCCGGGGGTGGCATTCCTGATATCTTCCATCCTCTCTATGTGAGCATCACGGGAAAGCCAAACCGCTTTCAGGTGATAATTACTCTCGTTCGCACCGCTCACATAGGGACCGCTTGTAAGCGCCGTATCGGCGATCATTCTTATATCAAGTCCGACCGGTCCTGCAAAGCCCCTCGGGGCTTTGGTATATTCCTCGATAATCGCCTCGTCTGCAAGTTCGAGGATTTCCACCCCGAGCGCCTTCTTCAGCTTGGCTTCGTTCACCACATGATCCCCCCGCACCAAGGCAGCGGCAATACCCGTATCCATTGTGTATATCATGGTCTTCACGAGATCCGCCGGCGTTATCCCCAGGAAGGCGCACACCTCCTCGACGGTCTTCTTTTCAGGCGTATATACCTTTTCAGGCGCACCTTTTGGCGCATCAGCAAGCCTTGATCCTTCCGGCTTCTTTATCTCGGCCTTCTCGATGTTCGCGGCATAGCTGCAGCGGGTACAGCTCAGTATGACGTCCTCACCCGTTTCCGCCAGTACCATGAACTCATGGGAGAAGTTGCCGCCGATCGGACCGGTGTCGGCCTCGACAGCCTTGAACTTGAGTCCACAGCGCTCAAAGATCCTTTCATATGCCCGGTACATGGCCGCATAGCTTTTATCTGCACCCTTATCATCCTTATCGAAAGAATAGGCATCCTTCATGATGAATTCCCTGGCCCGCATGACTCCGAACCGTGGGCGTATCTCATCCCTGAACTTCGTCTGAATCTGGTAGAGGATGACGGGCAGCTCCCTGTATGAGTTCACCTCGCCTCGCACGAGATCGGTGATGACCTCCTCATGGGTGGGGCCGAGGGCGAAGTCCGCCCCCTTCCGGTCCTTTAGCCTGAGCAGCTCTTTGCCATATACCGTCCATCTGCCGCTCTCCTTCCATATCTCGGCCGGCTGCACACCGGGCAGAAGGACCTCCTGGGCACCGGCGGACTCCATCTCCTCGCGGATGATCTCCATCACCTTCTTGAGCGCCTTCAAGCCATAGGGAAGATAGGAGTAGATCCCACTGGATAGTTTTTTGATCATGCAGGCGCGGAGCATGAGCTTGTGACTAACCACTTCAGCATCCCGAGGATCTTCCTTGAGGGTATGGAGAAACATGGCAGAGAGTTTCATCGTTTCGACTCCTTTTCTATCTCGGCTAAGATCGTCGGAAGGATCTCGTTGTACTGTATGCGCTTGAGCGGCTTTCCCTTGACAAAGAGCAGCGCTCCTTTTGCATCACAGGCGACTCCCAGATCGGCATCCCGCGCCTCTCCGGGACCGTTCACTACGCAGCCCATGATGGCCACCACCATATGATTCCTGATCCCTGCGACGGCCTCTTCCACCGCAGAGGAAATGGCGGCGACATCGGCATTCGCCCGGGCGCAGGTCGGGCAGGCGATGACCCGTATCCCCTCTTCGCGCAGGCCCAGACACTCGAGAAGTATCTTACTCGCCATGATCTCTTTGACTGGATCACCCGAGAGAGAGATGCGTATGGTGTCCCCTATTCCTTCCTGTAGGAGGATTCCCAGCCCTGCAGCGCTGCGAATGGCACCGGAGAAGACAGTCCCCGCCTCGGTTACCCCAAGATGGAGGGGCCAGTTTGAGATCTGGGCAAAGCGCCGGTAGGCATCGATGGTCTCCCGTACATCGGAGCTCTTGAGCGATATCTTGATAGCCCTGACCCCCATGTCCTCGAGCATCTGCACCTGTCCGTTGGCACTCTCGACCAGGGCTCCCACTCTGTCCTTGCCATGCTTCGTGAGAAGTCTCCTCTTGACCGAGCCCATGTTCACACCGACACGGATAGGGATACCCCGTTCAATGGCAATCCGGGCAATCTCGCCTACCTTCTCCTGGCGCCCGATATTGCCGGGGTTTATACGGATCCCATCCGCCCCCGCCTCCATTGCCCCAGCAGCCAGCTGGTGATCAAAATGGATATCGGCCACAACGGGAATGCTGGCCTCTCTCTTGATATGAGGGAAAGCCATCAGTGATTCCTCATCGGGTATGCTGATCCTGACGATATCGCACCCGGCATCCTCAAGGGCCTTCACCTGGTCGACGGTCGCTCTAATATCACTCGTCAAGGTATTGGTCATGGATTGGATGGAAATAGGTGCACCTCCACCAACGGGAACCTTTCCCACAAAAAGCCTTTGGGTCTGTTCGCGGTGCAGCGTCATTCCATTTGAAATACCATATCCTCCCATAAGACTCAAGATTGTAGGTCTCTTAATCGATAAGAATCTAGATGGTAAAAATAGAACCGGATAAGATTGACCGCATCCTCAGTGAGATTGAGATCCCGACGCTGCCATCTATCGCAACGGCTATCATGGAGCGGACCCTCGATGAAAAGACGAGTGCCCGGCAGCTCGCAGAGATGGTGGAGAAAGACCAGGCCCTGGCAGCCAAGGTGCTTAAGGTCGCCAACTCCCCCTTCTACCGGAGGATAAAGGAGACATCCACGATCAGGGCGGCAGTGGTCCTGCTTGGCCTGAATGTCTTGAAGAGCATCGTGTTGAGCATCTCCGTGATCAACATGTTCAACGACAAGAAAAAGAATGCCGTCGATCTCTTCTTTTTCTGGCAGCACAGCATCTCCTGCGCTGTATGCGCCAGAACCATTGCAAACAAGGCTTTCCCTGGCTCCGCTGAGGACGCCTTTGCAGCTGGTCTCCTCCATGATCTAGGCAAGGTGGTCTTCGACCAAGCGATATGCATAAAAGGCGAGTATCAAGAAGTGCTCGATATCATGGACAGAGGCGGCATGGACATCATAAAGGCGGAGCAAGACGTGATTGGCATCGACCATGCGGCCATGGGCCGGAGGCTTCTGGAAAAATGGAACCTGCCGATGCTCCTCTGTCAGGCGGTTGGGGAACACCATCGTATACCCGAGGGCTCTCTTAAGGAATCGGAATCAAAAAGGCTCTGCGCCATAGTTCATGTCGCAGACCTCATCACCAATCACCTGGGCTTGGGTATCACAAAGCTATCCAGTGGCTTCATCGAGCCCTCTCTCCTGAAGCAGCTCGACCTCTCGAGCCAAGACATCCAGGAAATGTCGCTATCCCTCAAAGAGAATATATCCGCTATCAGCGAGGAACTTGGCATCCCGAAGGCGGAACCAAAAACCTATTTCGAGGTCCTCCAGTACGCAAATGCTCAACTCGGGAAATTGAGCCTTGACCTGGAACAGAAGAAAATGGCGCTCGAACGGAGAGCCATTGAACTCTCAGGCTTGAACAAGATGAGCACGCAGCTCCAGGCTTCCATGAAGCTCTCCGATATTACTTCTGTCCTCACCTCCAATGCTTTAACCATCCTGGGATCGAAAAAGGTCAGGTGCATGATCAGGCTTAATAACCTCCGCATCATGGTCACAGACTCCTTCCTGGTGGGAAACGATATCCAGACGCGCTCAGGCGTGGCAGGTGCCACAAAGGAACTCCTCGATAGAACATCCGGCCTCTCCCCGAAAGGGGGAGGCATCATCTATGCCCCTATCAAGGTGGAAGACAAGATCATCGGTATGATCGAATCGATCCCACTCGAAGAGCAGCATGAAGATCTCAATCAAAAAACCCTGCTCCTGAGGACCATTGCCGACGTAGGGGCTCAGGCCATTCAAAGGGCCACCCTCTTCACGAAAAACATCAAGGCCGAGCGGCTAGCGGCTATCTCGAAGACTGCCATCGCCGCCAACCATGAAATCAATACCCCGCTCACCACCATCCTCCTCAAGCTCGATACGCTCCTGAGAGAGGGTTCCCTTAAAGAGGGTGCGCTCAATGCACTCAAGGATATCAAGAATGAAGCCATGAAGATCCGGACTCTGGTGCGCAAGATGCTCGAGATATCAGATGTGGTTGAGACCGATTATCTCAAGTCCGAGACTAAGACAGAAAAGATGCTCGACCTGAGCAAAGCAGTCAAAAAAGAAGAAGCACCAGCCATGAAGTCCGAAGCTTCCGAACCAGAACCTCCCAAGGACGACACCCCCATCTTCGAGGACTATCTCACAGTCAAAAAAGAAGAAGCACCAGCCATGAAGTCCGAAGCTTCCGAACCAGAACCTCTCAAGGACAATACCCCCGGCTTCGAGGACTACTTCGCAGTCAAAAAAGAAGAAACGCCGACCATGAAGCCCAAAGCTTCCGAACCAGAATCTCCCAAGGGCGATACCCCCGGCTTCGAGGACTATCTCGACGAATAATGCGTGAAGGAATCCTCTTCCTCCAAAGACTAACAAGGGGACAGGGGGTCTGAATAATAAGAATATCCTGATATAATGAAGATATCCTATATGGGGAGGGTTATATGGGCAATCTCATAGCTGCTAATGGTCAGATCATCTATGGACTCTACGACGAGCCTGTCGATTGTGTGAATTATCTTGACTATCCCCTGGAAACCACAATGGGGATGAGGGTGCCGGGGTTTTTAAAGCGCTATCTCGCCAATCAGTTCCACTTCGCCGGTATCATCGGACCGGAGATCATGATGGGCATGGCGGTCGTGGACCTGAAGTACCTGGTGAACGGCTTCCTCTATGTGTATGACAGACAGACCAGGGAGCTCATCGAAGCAAAGAAACTCTCTTTGCCCCATGCAAATATATACATAGAGCCATACCCACAGCGGCCGAACAGTGTATTTCTCTCGGATGACCTGAATATTGAGATCAGGGCCGGCAAGATCCATGCCGTGGCACAAGAAATCCAGATCGACGTGACCATGAACACCAGGGACATCAAGCCGCTGAGATTGTGCACCCGGGCAGGATACCGCGGCTGGGTCTACATGCAGAAGACTACGCCCATCCCCATATCCGGCCAAGTGCGGTACAAAGGCAAAACGATCGATGTAGCATCACCCGCATACAGGGCCCTCATGGACTGGACGACCGGGTATATGCGCAGGGACACCTACTGGAACTGGGCGGCCACAGCCACGACCCTTGCCGATGGAAAGGCATTTAGTCTCAACCTCTCCTGTGGGGTCAATGAGACGAGCTTCACCGAAAATGCCTTCTGGATCGGCGAGGACATGACCAAGGTCGACACGGTGCATTTCGCGTTCAACAACCACAATCTCTATGAGAATTGGCACATCACCTCCTTCGACAAGAAGGTGGATCTCGTCTTCTATCCAGAGGCCCATCGGGGGGAATTGGTAAACGCCTGCTTCATCAAATCGCGCTTTACCCAGCTCATGGGGACCTTTGAGGGCAGGTTGAAAACGGACCAGGGCTCAATCGTCGAGATCAGCGCCTGCCCTGGCTGGGCCGAAGACCACTACGCCAAGTGGTGACCGATCATCCGCATCCAGTCCTTGTACCTCAGGGAGAGGATGAGGAAGTCCTGCTCGTTGTCCACATCGAGGGCGGCTCCCCCAATGGTCGTCTCCACAATCTTGAACCGGGCATCGAGGATACTGGAGATCAGTCGCTCCAACTCGGCCCTCGTCACTGGATAGCTTGTGATCTTCGCCAGCGGCTTCAGTCCCAAGGAGGAAAATCCGGTCGAAATCTGTAGGAGGAGATAGAGCCACAGGGTCTTGCCGATATGACCGGGACCGAGCTTGATGATCTCGATCATGATCTTGATGATATTCACCAGTTCCTTCTGATAGCGGTACTCATAGACCTTCAATCCAAGATCGATGCTGTTCCTGAGTTTGAACGGCTTCACCATGTGGAGATTGTTCTGCCGGAAGTTGCCGTCCCGTACATGGAAGGTGGCCATTTTGATCCCTGGCATCCCTTTGCGGGGACCGAATTGTTTTAAGATCTCTTCGGAGGTGATCCCCGCCACATAATCATACCGCTCCATATCGCATTGCGCCACGAACTCCTTGATCTCACCGGCAGTGATGAGGGGAATGTCTCCGGACATCCCGAGAACATATTTGTCCCGGTATTTCTGGACGACCTCTTCCGTCAGTATCCCGCTCTGCCGGTACTCGGGGATGGTCTGGAGAAATCCCCCCCAACCGTTCTCCATAAGGCTCCGCTTTTGCTCGATGATGTCTACCGCCAGACCGCCGATCACAGCTTCAAACTTCGTCTTCGGACCGACCACCATGATGCGGCCAATCTCGTCGCAAGACAGGAGAACCTCCACGATATGCCTGATGATCGCCTTGCCATCGACCTCCAGAAGGGCCTTGTTCCTCATGAAGACCTTTTTGGCCGCCCGTCCATCGCCTGCAGTTATGACTACATCCACCCTCATGGTTACATGCTTTCACCTCAAACCCAACTTCCTGTCAAGAGCTTTCACCCTTCTTCCACCACATGGGGGAAAACCAAATCCTTTCACTGAGGCTCACTGTCAGTTCACCAATGAGGGCTGGTATTTACTATGAGAACATCCTCTCATTATCCTGATTGACATTCTGTTCTTAATCACTAAACATAGTGCATATAATGCCTGCGACCGCTATATATGGGTACTCCTCTTCATTTCATCACGAGGGGCGGCCACATCCAGCGGTCGTCTGGCCCCCTTGAGACAACGGGGGTCGGAGAGATTGAGCTTTAAGGAGGCGTTATGCGAAGATTCATCGATCTTTCCATTGCCATTGAACACGGCTTGCCGAGTGACCCACCCATCATGATCCCGAAGATCACCTACATAGACCACAAGACAGGGGCTCAGAGCATGCAGGCGTTTTACCCGGGTCTCAGCGATGACGACCTTCCCAACGGCCTCGGCTGGGCAGTCGAACTGCTGGAGGTGTCCACGCATGCCGGCACCCATATGGATGCCCCCTGGCATTACCACCCCACCCAGGATGAAGGAATGCCGGCCCTCACCATCGACCAGTTCCCTCTCGCATGGGCGGTCGGGGACGGGGTAAAGCTCGACTTCACGGACAAGCCGGACGGCTACAATATCACCCGGGATGATGTCAAGGCAAAGCTCAATGCGCTCGGGTACAGCCTCAAGGAAGGAGACATCCTCCTGGCCCAAACGGGTGCTGCTCCCTTCTGGGGCAAGCCGGAATATCTTGTGAAGGGCTGCGGCTTCGGAAGAGATGCCACCCTATGGATCGTGGACCAGGGCGTGCACGTGGTCGGCACCGATGCATGGAGCTGGGACAGGCCGTTACCATTCCAGGCCCAAGACTATGCCAAGACAAAAGATCCCTCCCTCATATGGGAAGGTCACTTTGCAGGGATCAAGAAGGGGTACTTCCAGATCGAGAAGCTCACCAACCTTAACAATCTTCCGCCGACAGGCTTTACATTCTATTGCTTCCCGATCAAGATCAAAGGGGCAAGCGCAGGCTGGATTCGCGCTGTGGCTGAGATCATATAGGCCCAGGTGTCGCTGCCTTGTGGAAGGGGAGTTTTCAGAAAGAGCTCCGGGGGAGAACCACTCTCGCAACCGGACTTCCCCCGATATAAAAAAGCTGGGATTTTGTTGCTTAATTGATTTCTTCGTCCAGGTTGTACCGTTCATCCTGTCTCGAAGCTGCCCTGGTTGCGAAGCGGTAGAAAATACCACCAAGAAACGCTGCGCCGATAACAATGAATACCGTGCTCATGATGACGAACCCTTTCTTTCTGCCAAGACCTCCTGGATGAAGCCCCTGAATCCAAAAATGACACCGAGGATGAGGAAGACAAGGGTGAAGTTGGGGGTCATATTGGTCAGTCTATCGAGAAAGAGGCCGATGTATAGTCCAATGAAGGTGGTTGCGACCAGAATCAAGCCATGGGCACTGATCCTGGTGATCCTTGCGAGCAATGTCCTTGGAAGCCTCTGCCACTTTATCCCCATCTCCCTAGAACAATTGGGCAATAAGCTGCCGCGCCGGTCCGGAGTTGACACCGACGAGAAGGACGATGAGGACGTAGACTGCCGTTGCCTCAACCGGAGTAAGCCCGAGAACCCGGTACATGAATCTGATCCCGATCCCGGCCAGAAACAAGCATCCAATAATTATCCACAGCATCAACATAGCATTTACCTCCGTTTTTCTTTTCTGCCATACATTGTGCATTGGCTGTGCCAAGACGAGTATTTCTTAACTATTTGATATTATTTATATTATTTTAAACACGCCACATCTTGATGACAATTTGACATCAGCATCCCCTGTCCCGAGAAACTGCAGGTATAATCTGTCAAAATTTTCACAAATTACCCTTTCCACTGTGACATCTTGTCAACCCCCCCCCTATAGGGGGAAAAGACCTTGATCTTTCGCGGCGTTTTAGTCTAAAGAGTGGCTATGCTGGCAATTGATGTGGGGAATACCCACATAAAATCTGCCATTTTCGATGGTCCCGCCATCAGGGACACCTTCATCCTGTCCACGGAAGAGTGTTTGCAGCAGGATTCCTATCTCGGCCTCATACCAGGAACCCTTTCTTCCTTACCGAAAACCGTGGTGATATCCAGCGTGCGAAAATCGATAAGGGAGATTATGGCAAGGGAATTTTACGGAAAGACCGGCTTAAAACCTTTCTTCGCGGATATCGATACGGACATGGGCATACGTAACCTCTACAAAACGAGAGAGACCTTGGGCATTGACAGGCTGGTCAATGCATCGGCCGCCCATCATCTATACCACAGGGGCGTAAAACCGATGATCGTCGTCGATATGGGCACGGCTACCACCATTGACTATATAAGAGCCGATGGCTCGTTTCTCGGCGGGGCCATTGCTCCGGGGCTTTACAGCGCATACAATGGCCTCAGAATAAGTGCGCCTGCCTTGCCGGAGATTGAGATCGCTCCAGCAACCAAGGTGATTGGGGAGACCACGCAAGAGTGCATGAACTCCGGTGTCATCATTGCCCATGCCGCCATGATCATGGCAATGGCTGCCATGATGGCGGCGAATGCAGACCCCGTTGTCATCATCACCGGTGGAATATCCAGGTTTTTGGATGCCTGGTTCAAGGAAGGGTACATCATCGACCGGGATCTTACCCTGAAAGGCTTGCGGATCATCTATGAACGTAACGCGCAGAAATAGCGAGGTACTGATTGTTGTTTACCGGTATGTTTTCATATACAATAGGGACAATGGCTAGGAAAAAGATTGAGGTTATACTCATCACCGTGGTATTTCAGATCATCTTTTGTCTCCCGGGGATGCAGAAGCCAGGGTTTGCCTCAGGTTCCATAGAGCAATTTCAGGTGGCCAACAATGCCTACATTGCGCTCGCGCGGGATGCAGCACTACGAAAGGACAAGAACAACTGGTTGAAAGTGGTGAAAAAATATGACGCTGTTGCGAGGGAATACCCCTCATCAAACCTTGCCCCCAAAGCCGTTTACATGAAGGGCAAACTCTATGAACAGATCTACGGCTATTTTTCAAAGAAAACCGACCTGGAAGCGGCGCTCAATGCCTATCAATCCGTCGTCAAGAAATATCCGGACTCCACCATCGCCGATGATGCCCTGTATAAGCAGGCAAAGCTTTATGAAGTCAAGCTCGGTGACAAGGAGAAGGCCATTGAGATTTACCGGGAGGTTGTGACGATATTCCCCAAAGCGGATATGGCGCAACAGGCGCGGGAGGCTCTCAACACCTTTAATATAGAGGCAGAGGAATGGAAACAAGGGGAGAAGGAGGATCAAAAAGGATCGAGGAAGACGGTCCAGGGGGAAAAAGATCTCAAACAAATCGAGAACGATTTCGTCTTGGTAAAGGGTGTCAGACAATGGGCCGACAACGACTATACCAGGATCGTCATCGACGTCAATCGGTGTGCGGCCTTTGACACATTCACCCTCCCCCCTGATCTGCAGTCGAAGCGGGCACAGAGGCTGGTCATGGATCTCAACAATGCCAAGATGGCCCAGGGACTCCCCGCAAAAATGGAGGTCAACGACGGCATCCTCAATAGCATCCGCATAAGCCAGAACCGGAAGGATATAGTAAGAATCGTCATGGATCTTGCCGCCCAGGGTTCTTATAAGGCGTTCCCCTTGGAAAATCCGTTCCGCATCGTGGTCGATGTAAGCTCCAAGACAAGCCTTATAATCAAGAACACAGAGATTGCACCTTCCAAGAGGGTGTATGCGAAGAACGATGCCGGGATCAGGCGGGTGAAGGCCGGCATTCCATCACGAATGCCCTCTGAAGTGCCTTCCATTGCCAAACAGCTTTCCCTCAAGGTATCGAGGATTGTCATCGATCCCGGACACGGAGGCAAGGATCCCGGGGCCATAGGACCGGATGGAGAGAAAGAAAAGGACATTACGCTTTCTATCAGTAAGGTTCTTGCAAAGCGATTGCGGGATGAAGGCTTCGATGTCTTCCTGACAAGGGAAGGAGATACCTTCATCCCCCTGGAGGAGAGAACGGCCTATGCCAATAAGAAGAAGGCGGATCTCTTTGTCTCCGTGCATGTGAATGCCCATGAAGACGTGGCTGTGAGAGGTGTGGAGACCTACATCCTCAACCTGACCACGGATGCTTCCGCCATTCAGGTTGCAGCACGCGAAAACGCCACAACTTCGAAATCGTTGAGCGATCTGCAGTTTATCATCAACGACCTCATGCTGACTTCCAAGATTAACGAATCCTCCCGGTTCGCCACCTCGACCCAGAAGTCTATCATCTCATCTCTGGGGAAGTCAAGCCATACCGGGAAAGATCTTGGGGTGAAACAGGCGCCTTTCTATGTCCTCATAGGCGCCCAAATGCCGTCTATCCTCGTCGAGATCGGCTTTATCACTAATGCCAACGAGTGCTCTCTCCTACAGAGCGAGACCTATCAGACCAGTATTATCGACGGTATCGTGAGCGGGATAAATTTCTATATTGCCAATACGACCTATGCCTATAACGGGAGGAATTCATGAGATGGATGCTGCTGGTCCTTTTCATATGCCTGATCCCCTTTACACTCTGGGCGGGATATGGCAAGAGCAATGTGCTCCAAAAGGAGATACGCAGGAACCCACTGGTTGCGAAACCCATTCCCGAACAAGCCCCTCCATCAACTCCCGGGGGCGGGCCTGAAAAAAAGGGCTGCACCAAGAATGTTTACTATCCCTTTACCATCCATATCCTCTCATCTCAGGATCTGAATGCCGTCAAGAAAGAGATGGAGCGGATGAAACCCGCGCTCAGGGTCGTTTTCATTACCAAGGCCAACCTCGGCGTATCAGGGACCTGGTACCGGCTGGATTACGGTTTTTTCATGGCCGCCAAGGATGCGGTGCTGAAGATGCGTGAATTACAGAAAAACAATATCATCGACAAGGGGGCATTCATTGGGGGGCCAGTGCCCTATACCATAGAGCTGGGCACATTCAACGCCAAAGAAAGGGATCTTGCCGCACAAGAGGCCGATAGGCTCAAAAGACTCGGGTTGACCACCTATCTCATGGAGGAGTCCGGGGGATGCCTCA
>CAYGXB010000063.1:0-12063 GCA_964353605.1 uncultured Bacteriovoracaceae bacterium | reverse complement strand
ACGTATCTTTTCATTCTTAAAATATTTTTTGATCACGTCCTGATAGCTGCTAAAGAAGAGAGTGCCGTATTTGAGGAGCTTGGGGGTTTTTGCAAACATCCTTACCATGTCGCCTAAGGTATTCGCCGGTGCGGTAAAAAAGCCTTCTAATGCGGCATCCAAAAATCCTTGCATATAGTCGGCATACGCAAACCACTGTTTTCCATCTTCTGGGGAGATCTTGCCGATCTCTTGTGCTGACTTCTCGCTCGAGATGGGGTATCTGATCTTCGTCCCGTCTTTTAGGATCACGGTATACATGGGATCGCAAGGGGTGAGCTTGACCTCATCCCAGAGGGTGGTGCCTAGGCGTTCAAATGCCCAATTTATTACACCGGCATCCTCGATAAGCGAAGCACCGAGATCGAATTTGTAGCCGTCCTTTTCAAAGGTTGAACAACACCCACCTATTCGATCGCTTTGCTCAAAGATGAGCACCTTTCGGCCCTGTTTAGCAAGGAGTGCGCCGACCGTTAGCCCGCCACAGCCCGCACCGATCACCACGACATCATAATCTGCCATATCGCTACCTCCCTAAATGATCATAAACATATAGCCCTTTTGATAAAGAGCCTTTAGAAGAAATGTATTTCATAAAGATAGCACGCAAAAAAAGGCTTGACAAGAGAAATATAAGTGAGTATCACTTACATAAGATATTTATTGCCATTTCGTAGAATCCGCCTTGAGTATAAAAGCATGCGGGTTAAGAAAAAGAAGGGATAATTCACAATGATGCATTAACAAGCATTTATGGGCAAGTGGAAAACGTAACTCAATATCAAAGAGAAGGAGGGGTTATGATGAAACAAGAAGATTACATGTGGGATTATCGCAATCCCTATAGTTGGATGCAAAAGGTGAGGGACAACAGCCTTGCCCCGCTCATCATTACCTGCGCCATTACAGGAGGCGTACAGGGGAAAGAGATGAACGAAAATCTTCCCGAGAGCGCCGAAGAGCAGGCAGATGCGGTCTATGAGGTCTACAAAGCAGGTGCGGTTTCTGTGCATATCCATGCAAGAGATCCGAACAACCTGTCCATGACTACGAAGAACCCAGAAGATTATTCGAGAATAAACAAACTTATCCGCGAACGTTGCCCAGATATAATCATTAATAACACCACCGGTGGCGGCCCGTGGCTCTCGATAGAAGAACGAATGTGTTGTCTATTTGCTGATCCTAAACCGGATATGGCAAGTCTTAACCTAGGCCCCTTTATGCTCAAAGTGCCGCTCAAGGACAGAAAAGAACCATTACCTCATCCACGACCGGGCTATGTGTTCGATGCCTGTATCCCCACGGGTTACAGCGATGTGAACCAGTATGCCAGGACCATGAAGGAAAAAATTATCAAACCAGAGATCGAACTCTATCATCCCGGCCAGTACTGGGTTCTCCAGGACCTCATGATGGAGGCGAATATCGATCCGCCGTATATGATTCAGTTTGTCATGGGATTCCAGACATCCTCTTTCCCCACCCCGGCAAATGTGCTAGCACTCATTAATGAGCTTCCACCGCAGTCCATGTTCTCCCTCATTGGGGTAGGGCCATTCCAGCTCCCGATGAATGTCTTCTCGGTGATGATGGGTGGTCATGTGCGCGTGGGAATGGAGGATAACCTTTATTACAAAAAAGGAGAAAAGCTCAAAAGTAATGCACAGCTCGTTAAAAGGATAAAGAAGATCGCAGAGGAGATGAATCGTGAGGTAGCCACTGTGGCGCAGGCACGAGAGATGCTGGGGCTCCCGTGTAAACCTTAAGAATAAACTCCACAGAGATATATTAGAGATAAGTTCTTTACGAGCTGAAGATGATATCTTTCTAAGAATAGGAGGCAATAATGTCCTCAACGGAGACAAAGAATATCTATTACGAAGGCCGAATCAAGGTTCCCTATAATTGGTATGTGGGTGAGGTTGGGAGTCGTTTTCTAGTAAATCTTCGCGACAACAAGGAAATTTGGGGGATTCGATGTCCTGGCTGTAAAAAAGTGTACGTCCCCCCAGCGAAGACTTGTTGGGAATGTTTTATCCCTAACGAAGAATGGGTTAAACTTTCCGATACGGGAACGATTATGTCGTTTACAGTTGTGCACTATAGAACTCAGGCAATGCCGAAAAGGGACCCAATTATCTATGGGTTGATTAAAATAGATGGAGCAGATGGATCGTTCCTCCATATTCTTGGGGATATAGATCCAAGAGATCTGGCAGTCGGGTTGAAGGTTAAGGCAGTCTTTGCTGATGCGAGATCTGGCACCATCTTAGACATTAAATACTTTGCGCCTGTATATAAGTAAGGAGAAAAAAGTTATGGAAAAGATAGCGATTGTCGGTCTCGGTCAGACAAAATATAAAGGGAGCAGGGAAGAAACTTTTGATGAATTAGTATTTGAAGCTGTCAATCTCGCACTTTCTGATGCAGGTGCTGAGATAGGAGATATTGATAACGTGGTTACAGTCTCGAATGACTTCTGGGATGGAAGAACCATATCATCTATGGCCGTAACAGAAGCATCAGGGGCTTGGGATAAGGATATTTCAACGGTAGAGGGTGATGGGATATTTGGTACCCTCTATGGCATGATGCGTATACTCTCTGGATCCTTCAACTCAACCCTGGTAGTTGCCCATGTAAAGGGATCGGAAGGGGAGATGAATTTGATCACCAATGCCATGTTTGATCCCATCTATCAACGGGCCTTAGGGATAGATGCCACCTCCTCTGCTGCGCTTCAAGCCCGTTGTTACATGGAGAAAACTGGAGCAACCGAGGAGGATTTTGCGAGGGTATCGGTAAAGAATCACAAGAATGCTTTCGGGAATCCCTATTCGCAGCTTCCGATGGAGATCTCAGTTGAAGATGTGATGAAATCGAGAAAGATTGCAGAGCCCTTAAAACTTTTCGATTGCTCTCCCATCAGTGATGGGGCTGCAGCTGTCATTCTGAGCAATAAACAGGGATTAAAGCGGTTCAAAAAAGATCCGGTGTGGATACTGGGTGTTGGACACTGTTCTGATTCATATACCCTTGGCTACAGAGATCTAACGAATACGCGGGCTTTAAAAAATGCAGCTCAGAGAGCGTTTACTATGGCAAGTATCAAAGATCCCATGAAAGAACTCCATGTGGCAGAACTGTATGATGCATATTCCTATATGGAACTTCTTTGGTATGAAGGTCTTGGATTAGCCGCCGACGGGAAGGGATTCGAGTTGATTCGATCAGGTGCCACCGAAATGACAGGTGATCTCCCGGTAAATCCCTCTGGGGGGGTTCTCTCAGCCCATCCAGTGCTGGTTGCGGGGCTCGCACGACTTATTGAATCTACAATCCAGATACGTGGCGAAGCCGGGAAGCGACAGGTAAAAGGTGCAAGCAAGGCCCTTGCCCAAGGCATCAACGGTCCGTGTGGACAAGCTCATGGGATAATTGTCCTAGGATCATAGGGGAGGATACAATGGGAAAGAGAGCAGCAATTGTTGGTTTTGGCCAGACATACCAAAGAAGTTCCAGAAAAGATGTAAATGGGAGGGAACTCATAAACGAAGCAGTGAGATCCGCACTTGCCGATGCCGAACTGACCATCAATGATATTGATGCGGTAGTCATCGGAAACATGGACCACTTTGAAGGGATTAATTATGTGGACATGTGGAGTGTTGAAGGCTCAGGGGCTGTTATGAAACCCATCATGAAGGTAACTACAGGTGGGACAACAGGGACCACCATAGCAATGTGCGCCTATTATCATGTTGCCTCAGGCCTATTTGAAAAGGTTCTCGCCATTGGATGGGAGAAAAATTCAGAATCTGATACCACTGGGGCCATCATTACTGCATTCCATCCTGTATGGGAGAGACCGAATCTCGGTGGAGCAGTTGCAGGTCTTGCCGTAGAGGCAAGCAAGTATATGAGCAATTATAAAATTACTGAACGAGATGGGGCCCGTGTCGCGGCAAGAGAACGACTGCATGCCCTTAATAATCCTTATGCGCATCTTCATCAAGAGTGGATGAAGGGGATGAAGGTAGAGCAGATTGTCGATCTGCTCGTTACCTCGGAACAAAATCAGGTGTTGGCTTACCCATTGAGAATGAGTGATATGTGTCCGAGAACAGATGGTGCTGCAGCTGCGATCTTTGCTTCAGAAGATGTTGCGGAAAAGATCGTCCCTACTCCTGCATGGATACATGCCACAACGAATCGTCACAACTATGTGTATCTCGGTGATCTCGACTGGAATGTAAACGAGACCCTTCGGGACTCATCGCGAAAAGTGTTTAAAAAGGTAGGGATAAAGGATCCACTCAAAGAGATTGACGTGTGTGAACTTTATCTCCCCTACTCCTATGCAGGGCTCAAGTGGATGGAAGATATCGGTTTTTGTGGCCCGGGCGAGGGGCCGAAATTGGTCTGGGATGGGATCACCGATATGGACGGGGAACTTCCGGTCAATCCCTCAGGCGGCGTGATGTCTTCGAATCCTATCGGCGCAAGCGGTCTCATCCGGGTAGGAGAGGCAGCAATACAGATTATGCGTAAAGCAGGAGCAAGACAGGTACAGAAAGATGTAAATTTTGCGTTTGCAACAGGATTTGGTGGGTGTAGCTGGGCTGATGTAATGCTTTTGGGAAAGCAAAAACCGGTTTAAGGAGGAATTCAATTGGATAAAGAGAAAGAAAAAAGAGAAGAACTCTTAACCGTTACCTCCGGCGATATGTTCCAGCCTTACAGATGGTCTGTGGGCCGATTCGGATCAAAGTTTTTGACGGAGCTCAAAGAAAATAAAAAATTGTTTGGGATAAAATGTTCAAAGTGCGGGAGAGTTTATGTGCCACCGAGAAAGGTGTGTGGACGGTGCTTCGTGGGAATGGATGAGTTTGTGCCGGTCTCTGATGAGGGTGAAATCGTGGTATGCGCCATTATTGAGTTTGGGTTTGTTGACCCGGAAACAGGGGCCCAACGTCCTGTGCCTTATGGGTATGTCTTCGTAAAACTGGATGGTGCTGATACCGCGCTTCCCCACTTCCTCAACAGCGCCGATCCTAAAAAGGTAAAGGTCGGAGCTCGAGTTAAGGCCGTCTTCGAAGAAAATCGCAAGGGAAGCATCATGGACATAAAACACTTTACCCTGATTTAGGGTATAAGGGATGGGTGTATTCTATACAATACAAGGAGGAGGTCTATGATAGAGGAGAAGTATAAACCGGTCATCGATTATGCGCTCGCGAGCATCAAGGGGATCAGGAGGACAGGACTTAAGGTTCTAGAGATGAGAAAGGGCTACGTAAAACTTCTCATGCCTTTTGAGGGAAATGCCGGTCATGTAGGCTCCATGTATGCAGGATCGCTCTTCACCATCGGGGAGTGCATGGGGGGCATGATCCATATCGCTGCCTTTGACTTCACGAAATTTTTTCCCATCGTCAAGGAGGTCACTATACGCTACCGGCGCCCGGCCTTAACTGATGTTACCCTTGAGCTTTCCATGAGAGAGAAAGAAGCAAAGAAGATCCAGGACGAGGCGGAAAAGAACGGCAAGGCCGATTTCGACCTCGATCTTGAGCTCAAGGATGCAGGAGGTGAGGTGGTCTCCACCGTGCACGGCACGTGGCAGATACGGACGTTCCCTGAAGGAATGGCGAATCCATTTGCCTCTATGTAGGGAGGGATCAATGGAGAAGATGTTTTTTGAGGATTATCAGATAGGCGAGGTCCTGGCAAGCCCTGGCCGCACGATTACAGAGACAGATATCGTTATGTTTGCCGCATTTACCGGAGACTGGCATCCTATCCATACAAATGTGGAATATGCAAAAAAAACCGTATTTGGGGAGCGGATTGCCCACGGCATGCTTGGCCTTACCGTGGGATCTGCTCTTATATTCCGGCTCGGGCCCTATGTCTTTATCCCGAAGAAGTTTATCGCCTTCTATGGGATCGATAAGATTCGGTTCATAGCTCCGATCAAGATCGGCGATACCATCCGATGCGAGGCAAAAGTGGCGGAGATGAAAGAGCACGATGAGAAGACCGGGGTCATCTCCTATGAGGCAGCCATCAAGAATCAGCGGGATGAGGACTGCATCGTCTTTACTCCAAAGATCCTAGTAGGGAGAAAAGGATGAATTTTGAGATAACCGAAGAACAAAAACTCCTTAAGGAGTCGGTAGCAAGATTCGTCGACAATGAAGTTATCCCCCATGCCGCTGAGATCGATGTGGACGGGGCATTTCCTGAGAAAAATTTTAGGGCCATGGCAGAGATGGGGTTCTTCGGAATCTCGATCCCCCCGGGATATGGGGGAAGCGGCGCTGATATCCTCTCATGCGTGCTGGTCATGGAGGAACTCAGCAGAGGGTGTGCATCGACCGCGAATACCTTCGGTGCCCATGCCATTCTGTGTACGGAAAATATATATAGGAATGGAAACGAGGAACAGAGGAAGAAGTATCTTCCGGACCTGATCGCCGGTACAAAGATCGGTGCCATTGCCATTACTGAGCCGGAGGCAGGATCAGATGCCCTGTCCATGAAGGCCCATGCCATAAAGGATGGAAATACCTATGTCTTAAACGGCACCAAGATGTTTATCACCAATGGGCCGCTCGCAGACGTGATGGTGGTCTATGCCAAGACAGATCCAGAGGCAGGACATAGGGGGATTACTGCGTTTATCGTGGAAAAAGACTTTCCCGGATTTTCTCGGGGCAAATCACTGAAGAAGATGGGGGTGAAAGGCTCTCCGACAGGAGAGCTGATCTTTGAAGACTGTGTGGTGCCGGAAGAAAACGTCCTCGGTGCAGAGAACCAGGGTATACGCGTACTCATGAATGGACTGGACAGGGAGCGGATTGTCTATTCGATCTGTCCGATCGGGGTGGCCCAGGGTGCTTTTGATGTGGCCTTCAAGTACGCACATGAGCGCGTGCAGTTCGGGGCCCAGATCATCAGCTTCCAGATGATCCAGGAACTGATCGCGGATATGGCAACCGATATCCAAGCAGGCCGCCTTATTGCCTACTGGGCAGCTACGGAGGCGGATCAAGGCAAGCGGGTGCGGCTCGAGGCATCCTATGCCAAGCTCTTCTGTTCCCAGGTGGGGATGCGGGTGGTGGACAAGGCCATGCAGATCCTTGGTGGATACGGCTTTATTAGCGAGTTCCCGATAGAGCGGATGTATCGAGATATGAAGGGGATCGAATTTGGAGCCGGAACCACACAGATCCAGAAACTCATTATTATTCAGGAATTAATGAAGAAATTTTCCCGGTGATTTTTCAAGGAAGGCTTACTCGATGAAGTGTATGTATGAAGTGAATGAGATGGGGGCAGCGCTCCTCAAGATCAACAACCCGCCGCTCAATGCCATCGATGATCAGGTCTTGGAAGAATTGGAAAGCGCGGTAGAGAGTATTGCATCGGACAACAGGGTAAAGGTTGCCAAAGTCACGGGTGACGGTGCTGCCTTGGTTGCAGGTGCCGATATCAAGAAGATGCAGAAGGTTAATACGACTACCCAGGCAGAAGAGATTACCTTAAAAGCTCATGCCGTTCTCAGTAGGATAGAGAATTCGCGCAAACCCTATATCGCTGCAATCAACGGGCTTTGTCTCGTCGGAGGGACAGAGCTGGCGCTTGCCTGTCACATGCGCATTGCAGATGACGGAGTCACCATGGGACTCCCCCGAGACCCCTTTAGGGATCATCCCTGGATTCGGCGGGACGCTGCGGAGTGCGCGACTACTGGGGCCTGCGCGGGTCCTTTAAAATCATGCTCGCCAGGAAGTTCATCGATATGACTGAGGCAGACAAGATCGGGCTTGTAAATAAGGTGGTTCCTCAGACAGAGCATATGAATGAGATAATGAAGTTCGCCGGAAAGATCGCTTCCAAGTGCCAGCTCGCGGTGAGGGCAATCAGCGAGGCAGTCAAAGAAGGGGTGAATGTGCCCATTGAGGATGGGCTGGCGCTCAAGAGGAGACAGCTCGGAAACCTTGTGTAGAGAGTGAGGATAAAAAGGAAGGCATCGCTGCATTTTTGGAAAAGCGAAAACCCGTATTTAAGGATCGATAGAAATGAATATATACTCCTATAAATGGAGCAATTTTGAAGAAGTGAAAAGGAGGGAATATGGCGAACCTCATCGTTGATGCACGGGATCAGGCCTTTGTCTTATATGAGATGCTCCATCTCGATGAGCTCTGTGCCACACAGCGCTTCCAGGACTATTCAAAGGACATGTTCGATATGACGATGGAGATCGGCAGGAAACTTGCCGCAGAAGAGATCTATCCCGCAAATGCAGAAGGGGATAACGAAGGGTGTAGGCTTGAAGATGGACAAGTTTATGTGCCGAAGTGTTTCCATCGCCTCATGAAGCTGATCAAAGAGGGAGGATGGCCGGTGATGTCTGTTCCCCAGGAATATGGCGGACAGGGATTTCCCTATACCATCAATGTGGCGACTATAGAGGCTTTTATCCATAATTTCAGTTTTACTATCTATCCGTATGCAGCAACCGCAGCAGGCGATCTCATACGGAATTACGGCACTGAGCGGCAGAAGAAGCTGTATATGGAGAAGATGTATGCTGGCGAATGGGGCGGGACTATGGCGCTTACAGAGCCCGAGGCAGGTTCAGATGTGGGCAATCTAAAGACAAAGGCCATTCGTCAGTCGGACGGAACCTTTAGGTTGGAAGGGACAAAACAGTTCATCACCTGTGGTGACTCTGATCTTTTCGAGAACATTGTGCATCCAGTGCTTGCACGGATTGAGGGGGACCCCCCGGGAACCAAGGGGATCTCGATCTTTTTGGTCCCCAAGTATCGCGTGAATGAAGATGGCTCTTTGGGGCCTCGCAACGATTATTCGATCGGTGGGATTGAGAAAAAGATGGGCCTCAACGGCAGTTCCACCTGCAACATGAGTTTTGGGGATAACGGAGAGTGCTATGCAGAGCTCCTCGGTGAAGAACGGCAAGGGATGAAGATCATGTTTCAGATGATGAATGAGGCGCGCATAGCGGTCGGGCTCCAGTCCCTTGGGACTGCATCTGCCGCGTATCTCCATGCCCTTAACTATTCCAGGGAGAGAAAGCAGGGAAGCGACTTGATGGAGATGAATAATCCGGAGGCACTGCGTGTCCCCATCATTCACCACCCAGATGTGCGAAGGATGCTCCTGTGGATGAAGGCGCATGTGGAAGGGATGCGGGCCTTGGTGTATCTCCTCGCATTTTGCATTGATCAGGAAGAGGTCTCGAAAGACAAGGAGGGCTCAGAGAAATGGAAGGGACTCTTAGAGCTCCTCACCCCTATATGCAAGGCCTATTGTTCGGATATAGGATTCAGGATCGCAGAGATGGCCATCCAGGTCTATGGCGGATATGGCTATTGCAGGGATTATCCGGTGGAGCAGTTTATGAGGGATCTCAAAGTTGCCTCAATCTATGAGGGAACCAACGGGATCCAGGCACTTGATCTGGTCGGAAGGAAAATGGCGCAGGAAAAAGGAAAATATTTTATGACATTTCTCAACAAGGTAAATCAGACCATTTCACAGTACAAAGATGATGAATCACTTAAGGATGTGGTTGAAGATCTCCAGGGGGCAATCAATCTTTTAAGCGAGATCGCGATGTTTTTCTCTCAATGTGTATCGGGTGGGAAATTTCTCGTGCCCGTGGCGAATGCCTATCCGTTCTTGAATATGATGGGCTGCGTCACTTTTGGGTGGCTGCTTCTCTGGCAGGCAGGGATCGCTTCGGAAAAATTGGAAGAGCTTTATACAGAAGCCAGGATCGATGCATCAAAGAAGGGGGAGTTCTTAAATGGAAATAAAGAGGCAGCATTTTATTACGGCAAGATCCTCACTGCCCGGTTCTATATGAAGAATGTGCTTCCGCAGGTCGTGGCCTTGGCAAAGGCCATGAAGAGCGAGGACCTGTCTGTGGTGGAGATGCCAGAACAGAGCTTTGCTACATGAGATTTGAAGAAATGAAGGAATTATAAAAAAAGGAGCGCTATGATCAAGACTGCGATTACCGAGATGTTTGGGGTCAAATACCCGATTATTTGCGGGGCCATGATGTGGCTGTGTAAGCCACCGTTGTGTGCTGCGATATCAAATGCAGGAGGGTTGGGAAATCTAACCGCTGCTAACTATGAAACAGAGGAAGCGTTCCGGGGTGCTATTCATGAGACAAGAAAGCTTACGGACAAGCCATTTATGGTGAATATCACCCTCCTTCCCTCGATCAGGATCACCGCAGAGCACCACCAGTTATATATCAATGTATGTGCTGAGGAACAGGTGGCAGGCATAGAGGTATCAGGATCTCCACTTGATCATGCCGCCGGAATGGATTCAATCGAGATGCTCAAGAAAGCCGGCGTAAAACTCTTCCAGAAGGTGGGCTCAGTCCGCCATGCCCTCCATGCAGAAAAAGTCGGTTACGACGGTATCTATGCGGCAGGCTTTGAGGAAGGAGGGCATCCCTTAAGCGATGATGTGTGTACTATGGTGCTTACCTCGCGAATCGTGGAATCGGTCAAGATACCTGTAGTCACGGTGGGTGGAATTGCCGATGGACGCACCATGGCTGCTGCACTCACCCTTGGTGCCCAGGGCGTAATGATGGCGAGCCGCTTCCTGTGCACCAAGGATTGTCCGGTCAATGAAAAGATCAAGATGGAACTGGTCAAACGGCAGGAGTATGAGACCACGATATTTGGAAGATCCTTAGGGCTACAGGGAAGGGCACTAAAGAGCAAGGTCATAGAGGATGTGATCGCAATCGAAGAAAAAGGGGGGGGGATTGAAAAACTCATCCCGCTCATTAACGGACAGCGGATAAAGGAGGCATGGGAGACCGGCAATGTGGAGTATGCTCCTTTAATGGTGGGACAATCGATCGGGCTTATCAGAGACATACCAAGTTGTGAAGACCTTCTTAAAAGGATGACAGAAGAGGCAGAAGACTGCCTAAGAAAAGCCAACGCCTTGATCACGGCATAGGAGGAAAGAAATGGCAGAGAACACCATCAAAGGAGAAAAGAAGGGAAATATATTTCATCTTACCATCAACCGTCCGGAAAAAAGGAATGCGATAAGCTTCGATATGATAGAAGAAATGTCTGTGATGGTGGAAGACTGTATCATCGATCCAGACATCAGGGTAATCATCCTGAAAGGAGCAGGCAAGGTCTTTTCCGCCGGGGTGGATCTGAATTCTTTAGGATCCTTGGTGGAAAGGTTCGGTTCCGATGCTGCAGCAGGAGGGGCTCCGATTCGGGCCGATATCGCCAAATATCAGCAGTTTGTGAATCGGCTTGAGACTATTGAAATTCCCATTATTTGCGCCATGCACAACCGGGCCCTCGGTCTTGGATTAGAGATTGCGCTTGCCAGCGATATTCGGTTGATGAGCGAGGACTGCCTCTGGGGCATGCTTGAGCTGAAATTCGGGGTAATCGCTGATCTTGGGGGTACTTCGAGACTGGGAAGGGTAGTGGGCTCAGCCAGGGCCATGGAGATCCTCATGACCAGGTGTATGTACACAGCCCAGCAGGCGCTTGAGTGGGGATTGGTGAACTATGTCTATCCTGAACAAGACTTGTTTGTCGAGGCCGAGAAGATGGCAGAAGAGATTGCGGCAACCGCCCCGATCCCTGTAGGCGCAACCAAGCGGATCATCAAAAAGGGTGAGAGTGTGGATCTTATGACCCAGCTCGATATGGAGGTCAACCTCCAGAGCATTATCCTAAGGAGTGAAGACTTTAAAGAGGGGATCCAAGCCATGATTGAAAACAGGAAACCAAACTGGCAGCGACAATAAAGTTCCCATGGATTTTGTAAAACTCTTTGAACCGATTGTCATCAATGGTCTTGCGATAAAGAACAGAATCGTTATGCCTGCCATGGGGCTTGCTTAAACCGATGCCTATTCCTTCAACGATCGCTACAGGGCATTTTACCGTGAACGAGCCAGAGGCGGGGTAGGCCTTA
>CAYGXB010000062.1:0-12083 GCA_964353605.1 uncultured Bacteriovoracaceae bacterium | reverse complement strand
ATGAGGGCAAAGAGCTGTCGTACATCGCCGGCTTTTACGCCACCGGCTCCGGCAGATACCTCGTCAGGGACATTTTCGGTGCCGACCAGTGCATCGATGAAATCAGCGCCCAAACGCGGTCGGCCAAGGAGCTACCCGAGCCGGTCGATACCATCATCGAAATCGGGGGCCAGGATTCGAAATTTATCCGCCTGAAAAACGGCTTGATCCTGGACTTTCTCATGAATCGCATGTGCGCGGCGGGCACCGGCTCTTTCCTCGTTGAGCAGGCCGACAGGCTGAAAGTGAGGATCGAGAACGACTTCGCGAACCTGGCCTTTGAATCAAAAGCACCGGTGAATCTCGGAACACGCTGCACCGTGTTCATGGATTCCGACCTCATCCACCACATCCAGCAGGGTAAAGGGAAGGATGACCTGTGTGCCGGACTTGCCTATTCCATAGCCCAAAACTACCTTGATATGGTGGTGAAATCGCGCCCAATGGGAGACCATATCATCTTCCAGGGTGGGGTTGCTCATAACGCTGCCGTGCATGCAGCATTTATGGCCTTACTTGAAAAGGAGATCATGGTCCATCCCTGCCCCACACTCTCCGGGGCGCTCGGAGCTGCCCTTATTGCCAGGGATGAGATGCCCCATGGAGTGTCGTGCTTTGTCGGTTTTAAACAGATCGACCAGGCGTACACGCTCAGTTCCTTTGTCTGCAACGCTTGCGAGAACACGTGCGAGATAAATAAAGTCACAACCGGGAGTGGGAGGGAGACATTCTTCGGTTCCCTCTGCAGCAGGTTCGAGAGGTCTTCATCTGGAGCGTGGAAAGAGGACTCCCTCTTTACTCTCCGGCAGAATCTGCTCGTAGATGATTATCTCGCAGGAGGCGATGATCCGGGAAGATCCCGTGGTGATATCGGCATCCCCTTGGGGCTTAGCATGCACGAACACCTCCCGTTCTGGAAGACCTTCTTCCGGGCACTCGGTTTCAACCCAGTTGTCTCCGGCCCGACGACGAGAGAAATCGCGGATCTTGGGGCGCAAAAGATGCCGGTCGAGACGTGCATGCCCATCAAGATCCTGTATGGCCATGCCGTGCATCTCCTTAACCAGGGTATTGAGCGCATCTTTGTTCCCCATACGAGCAAGCTCAAACCCGATGGCGAAAATACACCCTGCTTCCTCTGCCCCTACACCCAGGCGATCGGCTATATCATCAGGGCGAAGGCATGTCCACAGACCCTCATCCTTGAATATCCTCAGGACCCCGCTGACAAGGGTTGGATATATGTCACCGCCAAGAACCTTGATATCAAGCGACAAGAGGTGGCATCAGCTGTCCTAAAGGCGCATCATGCCCAGATGGAATTCAAGCAGCGCTGCCGTGAATATGGCAAACAAACGCTCGCTGAACTCGCCTCTCCGGAGAAGAAGGCCGTCGTCCTCATCGGCAGGCCATACACCCTCTCCGACCGGTATACCACCATGGACCTTGCCCGGCAGCTCGAAAGGCTCGGTGTCGTGCCGATCCCCATGGACTTCCTTGACCTGGAAAGTGAGCAGATCCCCCCCTTCTTTGAAGATCTCCACTGGTACCTGGGTCGGCAGGCCCTGAAGGCGGCCGACTTCGTGAGGAAAAACGAGCACCTGGCCTGCATCTTCCTTACCAATTTCGGCTGCGGTCCCGATGCCTTCATTGCCCAGTATATTGAATCTCTGCTCCAGCACACCCCGCACCTCATCCTCGAGTTCGACGAGCACAGGGCGGATACCGGTATGCTCACGCGGATTGAGGCTTCCATACGCAACCTCTCCCACATGCGGGGGTGGAGCAGAAAGGATGTCTTCGTGCAAAAAAGGCCCGTCAGGAAAGACAGACCCCTGCGAGACTACCACTTCTATATCCAGAGATTCTCCGATCATGCCTATGCCTATGCCGGTGCGCTCCGCGCCGCGGGCTGTCAGGCCGAGATCTTGCCACCCACGGATCAGGCATCCATAACCCTTGCCAAGCGCTATGTCCATGGCAACGAATGCCACCCCTACCAGGCGGTGCTGGGAGACCTGCTCAAGCTTGTCAGGCGGGATGTTTTCCATCCCAACGGGGCCGTATATTACACGCCGAAGTATGACGGACCCTGCCTCCTCAATCAATACGGCACCGCCATTCGGCTGGTCCTCGAGCGGGTAGGAGCATCCGAAGTCACCCTGCTCAACATCGGGGACATGGCCGTCATGGACGAGCTCTTCCCCATCTATCCCCTATACCTCGCCCGGGCAAGCCATGCCATAGACAGGCTCCACAAGTGGTCAACCGAGATCAGGCCCCAGGAGAGGAACAGGGGGGAAGTGCTCGCCGTGCACCGGGGGAACATGGAGTTGCTCCTGAAGCGCATGGAGAAGAGGCGGCTGGACGCTGGCATTCAAGAGGCGATCGCCAACATGCTCTCGATCGAGCTCGAGACGCATAACGGCCGCCCCGTGATCGGAATCGCGGGCGACATCTACACCAGGCTCAATGAGCACGCGAATTTCGGACTCTACGAGAAGCTCAATGCCATGGGCTTCGAGGTGTGGACATCAGCCCTTGTCATGGATGTCGTCCTTCTCGGCTACGAACAGCGCTTCAAGGATCTGCTCGACAGGGGAGAAAAGTTGAAAGGATTCATGGCGAAAGGGTACCTCAGAGCCGCCGAACTTTTGCGGAGGAGCGTCGACCGGTACTTCCCGGAGGCGATACGCACCCCCCAGGAATCCTCATTCCCAAGGCTCTATCAGCGGGTGTCCCCGCATATCAGCCACCGAGTGGACAAGTTCATCAGCCTGAACATCAACCGTATCGGCGAGTTCCACGAGGCGGGGGCGGACGGGGTGCTCAATGTCATCTGCCCCGGCTGCATGGTCGGGACCGTCAGCGAGGCCTTCTTCCCGGAGCTCAGGCAGCAATATGACAATCTGCCCATGGAAACGCTCGCCTTTGGGGATCAACAGACTACGCATATTGATAACCGCCTCGAAGCATTCGCCCAACTCGTCCATGAGGCGTGGAACAAAAAAAAGGGCAAGGAATTTCCCACCGGGTGAATATTTTTTCCCACACCCAGGTGGCAAAATTACGTAAAGGAATGCGAAAGACTGGAGAGGGAGCGATCATGATAAGCCTTGCATCCGGGAATAAAGCGCGAAATATGCTCATGGGCATATACCGAGATTGCATTGGTACTTCCACCCCGCAGGATCCTGGCGCAATGGCAAGAATTATGCAGTTTACATAGTAAAGGTTGGGAAATACAAGTTTCGATTTGGATGACTTTGATATCCCCAAGGGCAAGGAGCAGGTTTACCCTTGACGCCAGGGAATATCAGCAACATAATATGCCCTTACAGACTATTGTATTGCGTTGCCATGCAATGGAAAAAAATCGAGGAGTAGAGCTATGCGTAGATTCTTTTCCCTACTGGTGATTTTCCTTTTTGTGGCAGGATTTCAACCCTGTGCCTCTGCGGCCGTGCTCGCTTCAGATGCGGGCGAAAACCTGATAAAAGCCCTACAGGACATGGGCCTTGACGATGATGTTGAGGTGTCCCTGAATGTCCGGATCCCGATCCCTGACCAGATGCGAGGGCCCGGAACTGGCAAGCAGGAAATCATCCCCGGTCTCGACCTCTGGGCCACCCTCCTGAGGCCGAAGGGGGCCAAACCCGATGAGAAGCTTCCCACCATACTCATTTCCACCTGCTACCGGCGCGAGAATGTTGTGCTCATGGGGGCGCGACTGGTCCCGCGCGGATACAATGTCCTGGCCGTGGACAATCGAGGGACAGGGTCAGCCGAAGGGCAATGGGGAGCATTTTTCCCACCCGAACAGCACGATACAGCTTATATCATCGATAAGTGGATACCCTCCCAGCCATGGTCCGAAAGCAAGGTAGGGATGTACGGGGCCTCATATATGGGCATCATCCAATTTCTGGCGGCAGGGCTCGTGGAGCAGGATGAGAAAACGGGTGAGTCTACATATCTCAAGGCTATATTCCCCATTGTTTCCATGAGCGATCCCTACCGGCAGATCGTGGGGCATGGAGGTATGTTTGACGAAGAATTCATCACCTTTTGGCTGTTCACGACCGAACTCCTTGCCATCCAGTTTCCCCTCATTGGTACGGATGATCCGGAAGAGGCGTTTTCGATTTGGAAGGAGCACCTGGCAAACATTCCAGTGACCGTAGGCTGGGTGATGGACCCCATGCATATCTATTACGGAGATTTCTTCCGGGATAAGGCAGCCCAGCTCTATTGGCCGGAGAAACCACAGCAAGGATGGCGATACGTGAATGGGGAACCCATTCCAGAAGGTGACAGGACGATACCTGAAAAACTTCCTGCTTTCTGCGTTGGCGGATGGTACGACATATTCACCACGGGAACCCTTGAAAATTACCAGTATGGCCTCAAGAACCAATCCCTGGGAAACAAGGCCCTCGTCATGGGCCCCTGGACGCATGTCAGCTCAGGCATGGGTCTGGATGGGTTGTTGAACAAACAGGAAATCGTCGCGCGCTGGTTCGATTGGAAGATAAAGGGCAAAGAGGACTGCTTCATGAAAGACTTCCCCGTGCTCCTCTACGTGATGGGCGAGGAGCGGTGGCGGGCGGAGAAATCGTGGCCGCTGCCTCCAGCGAGGCTCAAGCAAAAGACCTTGTACCTCTCGGAACGCAAACCTTCGAAGATCGAGGGAGACTGGTTCTCCAACCTGAATTGTCTGAACAACTACGGACTGACAGAAAACGTGAGCACATTTGATTATGACGAAACTGAGAATCCTGTGCTCGTACACAACCCGCCCCTGTTCCACGGACGCCGATCGCGCTCCAACGACCGCTGGTCGGCCGGAGCTCAATCCCTGGAAGCCCAGATTTCCAAATACGAAAAGGGCATTGACATCGATGCGGGCGAACCGTGGGGCGATGAGCGTTCCGATGAGCTGGGGGTCCTCACCTTCACCACTGAGCCTCTGGAAGAGGATGTCGAGGTGGTAGGCCCCCTCACCCTCACCTTCTGGGCAAAATCCTGGTTCCCCCACCCGCTCACCCAACAGGCCATCGACGAAACCATAGCCCTTATCGAGCAATTCTTTCGGATTACGGACGGGAACCTCCTTCTCGACCAGCTGGGTAAAAAGGATATCCAGTGGGTGGTGGAGCTCAACGATGTATTCGAAAACGGCCGGGCCAAGAATATCACCTCTGGCTGGTCATCGGCATGGCATCGGCCCTACGATCCGCAGAATCCCACTGCGGTCGATCCTGCCTATACCCCCTTCGACCCGTTCTACTACATCAACACCTTCGATCCTGTAAACCATCCGGATTTCTCCCCCATCGAACCGGGGACAACCTACTGCTATGTCATCGAGCTCTGGCCGACCGACAACATATTCAAGAAGGGGCACTGCATCCGTTTGAGCATCTCGGCTTCGGACTTCCCGCACCTCCTGCCCTTCCTTTCTCCTTCCGAGAACATGATTGTCCTTGATGCCAAGCACTCGGCCTGGCTCGACTTCACCGCAACCACCCCGGAGGGCGAAGGTGTGGCCTGGAAATGGGTCCGGCCCATTAAGGGGACCATCCTGGAAGAATTCGCCGCGGCAAACGACTACCTCATCCATCAAAGAGACCCGGATACCCCAACGATCCCGGCCGAGGATAACCCGCAGGATAATCCGGCTGCTGCCGATAGCTCTTCGAGCAATGGCGGCCTGTGTTACATCGCTTCTGTGCGAATCTGAAAGCTTGCGGGGAAACCCCGCTTAGAGTGGGCGAATTTTTGCTGTGCGATGTTTCTCTGATGGTGGCTGAATCAGCACTGATTGGCGCGTACGAATATGGGTTCTCCCCCGGACCTCTTTCCAAAAACTTACAAGAGCCATTGACTCATGAGGCATCTCAATATAGCGGTCTGGACATGGCCCACATTCCATACCAAGAAAGGGGAAAACAGCAAGGAGCACCAGCTTGAAAGATCATTGGATAAGGCTCGACTCACGAATCGTCTACCGCAACCGGCTCGTTACTCTGCGGGAGGATAGTTACCGCTTCCTGCCCAACGACATCGTCTACGACTTCACCGTGCTCGAATTAGGCGACTGGGTGAACATCATCCCTCTCACCGCCGATAGTCGCATCGTCATGATCCGCCAGTTCCGGCACGGTACCATGGCCGAGACCCTGGAAATCCCCGGTGGACTCATTGACGCACATGAGAACGACCCGCGCCTGGCGGCTCTCCGCGAGATGGAAGAGGAGACCGGCTATACGAGCATGGATGTCATCCACATCGGTACCGTGGAGCCTAACCCCGCCATCCAGACCAATCGCTGCCACACTTTCTTAGCCCGCAATGTCACCCTGAAATCCTCGCAGAAACTCGACCCCACTGAGTCCATCAGGGTAGATCTCATCGAGAAACAGAAGGTCTACGCCATGCTGCAGAGTGGCACGATCACCCACGGGCTCGTCGTTGCCGCCTTCGCCCACCTCATGCTCCTTGAAGGCCTCAGCTGATATAGTCCTTCTCTCCCTTCTCACTTTTTTTCAGAAAAGAAAAATGAAAGGTGCCGAATACACGTTCGAAGGGCAAGGCCAGGGATAGCCCTGAGGGCGCACATGCGCCACATCCAACTCTGTTATCCTGCAGAATTGTCCTAAAAGGGCCCTCCCCCCCAGACACATTCCAGAGATCTTTGCCTTAACCTTCTTCGGGCCAGCCCGGGAGCATGCTCGTCGGGATGGAGAGTCTACCCTTGATCTGAGTGACGAGATCTTCGAGCCGGGTGACGGGTTCGGGGAAGATGGTGCCGAAGGTGCCGATCTCTTCTGGCCGGTGGGCATCGCTGGCGGAGGTGGAGGCGATGTTCAGGGTTTGGATGGCTTTGCGGGCTTTTTCGACCGAAGTCTGGTTGTGCTGGGGGTGGAAGAGTTCGAGAGCATCGAGCGCGAGATCGTAAACGAGGTCACCGGCGCCCAGGTAGCTGCACCAGGTGCGGTAAGGGTGGGCGGCGATGACGATGCCCTTCTTCTCGTGGATGAGGGTAATGAGCTCGGTGGGAAAGAGCGGCCGGTCGATGAGGATCTCCGGGCCGAAGACGAGGAAGTCGCCCCTGATCTCGCCATTGGCATCGTAACAACGGATCTCCTGGCCCGGCAAGAGGAGGAGACCGAGGCGGCGCGCATCGCGCTCGAGGGCCTTCCATTCGTACTCGGGCCAGAGGCGGTCGTGCTCGGTGATGCAGATACCGCCGAGGCCGATGGTAGAGGCGCGCTCGATGTGTACGAGCGGGTCCGAGATGCTGCAAGGGGAATAGGCCGCGGTATGGGTATGGATATCCATGACGAACATCGCTATCTCCTCACTCCGTACAGGAGCTGCAGGGGCAGGACCCCGACGGGGAAATGTTCGGCCAGAAGGGGGTCGTCGGCCGGGTTGATGGTATCATAGGCGTTTTTGAGGAATACCGTCAGGCCGAGCTGCTCGAATTGTTTTTCGAGCTCTTCGGGGTCGAAGAAGTGCAGGTGGAGGAAGAAGGGGAAGGTAGCACCTAATCGTACCGTATCGAAGTCGTGGCTGATGCGGTTGACGGCGGTGGGTATAGTGATGAAGAGCTCTCCCCCCCTGCTCAGAGAGCCTGCCAGTATCTCCAGGACGCGCCAGGGATTGGCGGTATGCTCGAGCACGTCCATGCATATGATGGTGCCAAACCCTGCGGGGAGGTCAAGGGAGAGCAGGTTACCAACCTTGAAATGCACGACATGGTGGTCTTCCATGGTCCATGGAATGGCGTCAACCGGGAACTTGTCGTCGAAGACCGTACGCTCGAAGGCGATGTGGTCGATCACATCCTGAAAGAGCACTCCGGCATGCGTGAAGATGGCCTCGGCGCGGTTCAATCTCAGGGGGGAGAAGTCGATGGAAAGCCCGTCATGCGCACGCCCGAGGAGGAGGGTGGTAAAGCCGGAGCCACAACCTGCGTCGAGGAACGGGCCCTTGTTGCTATGAGGTAGAATATGATGGACAAAGACAGACTCCCCTCCGGAGGAGAAGGACTGGAGGTAGACGATGGCATAGAGGCAGTGGAGCAGGTCCGGGATAAGGTTTGTCTCAAAGATGGTCCGGAAGGCATTCCTGGCATCGGCGGATGTGGAGAGGACCCCTGGTATGTGGGATGTATCCTCTATCGACTGGGATTCAAGAAAATGCTCAATGGCTCTCGCCGGCATGAATTGTATGAGGAAAGCGATCGCATCCTGGTAGAGCAGAGATTGCGGATCGGTATAAGAGATGATGGAGAGGAGTGGCTCTTTTTTCCAGACCTCAAACCCGTGGCGATAAAATCGGAAGCTTTCTCGGATATCAGGTACCGCAGTGCCCGTCAAGGCATCGATCCAGGAGGATGCCTCTCTCCCGCCACCCCTGTAGAGGGACGCGAGGTCATCGGGGAGCAGGTCCATGTACCGTTGTACCATGAATCGCAAGGTTGTCTCGAAGACGCCCATCGCTATTTTCTCACAACAATGATCAGGTTGAAATAGAGGCAGTCGGGCACGATGTAGATGAGCACCTTTTCATCGATGCAGTCCAGAACCTTTTTCGCCTGCTCTATGACAGGTTGGATCATTTTGATCTGGCGGAACGGAAAGGTAAGGAAGTTGAAGAGATTGCCGAGGAACTCGAAGCCGAAGACCTTCGGTGATGCAAATCCGAGCATATGGGCCATTTTCCTAATATCTTCCGGCGTAAAGGTGTGGGCATCAGGTGGGGCGTCAAGGGTGGCAAGGAAGGCCTTCTCCTCCGTGATGAGGTGCTGTTTGCCGTCCAGTATATCCATGTGTTTCCTCGGCAGCCACCAAACGGCATTCGTAAGGGCAAAGCAAAGCGGGTTGCCCCACTTCGTGGGTTCCTGCAGGATGCAGACACCGCCCGGCTTGAGCACCCTGCGTATTTCCTGCAAGGCATCCATGGGGTCCGGGACATGGTGCAGGATGGCACGTGCCGTAATGAGGTCGAATTGGTCAGCGGCATAGGGCAGGCATGCGGCATCGGATACGGCGCAGGTAACGGGGCTGGCTGTCCTGGCTGCATTCTCTCTGCATTTCCGGATCATGGCCCGCGAGATGTCCATGCCATGGGCATGGGATAACCCCTTGTAGAGGCCGAGGTTCACGAGATAATACCCGGTACCGCAGCCGATATCAAGGTAATTGTCAATCTGGTCGAGATCCTCACCGGTGTGTTTCTTCAAGGTACAAAGGATCTCTTTCATCTGGGCAATATCAAAGATATTCCCCCACTTCAGGTCATAGACTGCGGCATCGTATTCGTCATGAAACACCCTGTTGGCCCTCAGGATCTCTTGCTTGTGCATGATTGCTCGTCCTCAGGACCTTATGAGCGGTATCACCTTTCCTTCGGGTTTATAGGAGGCGAGTTCGTGGATATGCCGCTCCATAGATACCTCATAGGTGGTTTCGATGCCGTCGGACAGGGTGAAGACAGGTTGGATTTTCACACCGGACTGGTGGAAACCAAGTCGTGAGTTCTTATCAAAGACAAAGCCATGGTAAAATCGCCGCACCGCCGGTGTGACGACCAGCCCCTGCATGTATGCGGCCGTCTTGTGCTGTAGTGCATACACATATTCTTCCACGAATGCGCCATACCGGGGTGACTTGATATATACGGCATACGCTATCCTGTTGAATATGGGCACGGTGAATGTTTCCGAGCGCTGGTCGAAACCATTGTCCGTAAAGACGGTCTGCTGCACATCCACGCGTACGGATCCTTTCTTCCCCATGCCATAGATGCAGAGGAAGGACTCCATCCTGAAGTCAACGTCATCCCCCGGCGTGATGGAATTCACGATCTCCGGGGCGAAGAGGAGTCTTCCCCAGCGATGACTATCTATGTTGTTCAGCTTCTCGATGACGATCTTCCAGGAAAACTCTTTCCCTTCGACCATGAAGATCTTCTTCACCTTGAATTCCAGGTTCTCAGAGCGCATGGCAAGCTTTTGCACTGTGGACAGTTCCACCTCCACCTTCCGTTGCCGACGTTTGATTCCGGTGATATCGAACATGGCGGTGTCGAGGTCGCCGATCTTCACCATGTCCGCGCCGTCGATGGTCAGGACGTTCACCCGCAGAGCGTCTCGGCATCGCTCCACCCGGGAGTGTCTGCCGTCGAGCTGGATGCAAAGGTCGGAATCCGTCTCGGTATGGAGGAGGCATTGGCTGTAGAAACCGATGGCTGGAAACATGGGCAGATTGGTAAGGATGTCCGCACCCATGGCGAGGAGGTCCTCATATTTGCCATTCTTCAGATAGGGGGAGTGGATTTGGTGGTGGACGATGGTGCCGCCCTTCCTGGAGATTACGAGGTTTTGATGATAATTCGCGATCACGGCCTCGATATTGCCATCCTTATCCCAATCCTTCTGGATGGCATGGGTTTCTTCCTTGTCGTTCTCATTCCCCGTGAGCCTTTCCATGAGCGCAACGCCGAGTTTTTGCGCGATGGCGCAGTAAGCGAGCCCGGTGAGGTCAAAATAGGAACATGAGCCGAAGGATGGATGGCGTGAAGCCCAGCGCGGGTCTTCTTGGTAGACGAGGTTGCGTACACGATTGATGATATCATATCCCTTGGTTTCATCCTCGCCCCAGAATTCCAGGAGAAACTGCCGCACGAGTTCGTACCGCCGGTGGCTGTTTAGCACCTTATCGGGTATCCCCTCTAGGAGAATATGATGCCCGAACCGCTTCCCGATGTCTTCTGTGGCCTTGTCGAGCACCACCCTCTCGATCATCTCCTGGGTTTCCTCGAGTTCTCGCAGGACCGAAACCACCCTCCTGAGCTGGGGATCCACGTAAGACACTCCCCGGATCCCCCGCTTCATGGTCCAGTTCTCGAACTCCGTATAACTGGTGCTTGTCTTGATGGGATAGGTATCCACATAGCCAAAGGCATCGAAATACCCCCGTAGCGTGGTGAAGTGGGCATGGGGGTCATGCCTCACGAGACCGACAAAATCGAGCAGCCACTTCGTGTCGCCCTCAGGATCATGGGACCATTGGCCGAAGAGCTCGGCATCGTTGAATATGAGCAAAAGGGGAGGAATATCCCTGCCGGATTTCTTCTTGATGAGGCGTGTGGCGTCAAAGGCCTTTTCCCTCAGCATGTCCATGTATTGTGCGGGTGAGTAGGGCGGGTCGGTGCCGAAGATGGACTTCTTCTTCAAGAAAAAGTACCTGAGCTTGGAATGGATCGGCACCACGAAGAACTCCCGGCCGAGGAGTTCATCGCGGTAGATGCCGTGCAGTGCGGATTCGTTGAAATAGGGAACTGTCGAGCGCTGCGCCGGATCGACAACGCCGAAGTATCTGAATGCCAGATCATCATAGGCCTCCGGCTCAGGCGGATAGGAATGGAAAAAGGTCTCCACATCCAGGTAGAAGAGCGGCAGTGCCCCATGCTGCTCAAGCGCCCGGGTGAGCTGAACGATCAGGTTTTCGCCGCACTCTCGCTCAGGGATATGAAATCCGTCCCAGGCGCACGCGTCGATGCCAAAGGCGGCCTTGATGAGGGCTTGGTAGAGATTCACCTGGTAGTAGGTGTCGTCGGGCCTCGAGGAGAGCTGGGTGAAGGATTCGTCGGCCAGCCCGCCGACGATCTTCACTGCACCCTTGTCCACGTATTTTTTCAGAGATGATATGAACCCCGGCATTTTACGAAGGCAATACTGCAGGAGCGGCCCGGAGATATGGGCATTCATCTTAAACGCCGGCTCCAGCTTGACGGCCTTCTCCAGGAAAGCTAGCCAGGGAAAGTACGAATTCCTGAAGACCTCCTTGATGGTATCCTCGAGCTGAAAATGCGGCTGATGCAAGTGCGGGCACAAGGCAATATAAAAATCCATGCGTTTCCTCCAGAGCGCGGATACTACATCAAAGTTGCCTTTCGGTCAAGGTGCAGGCGGAATACTGTCGCGACTCTTTGATAATGTCCCCTACCAGACTCAATAGAAATGTCCCCTA
>CAYGXB010000061.1:0-12157 GCA_964353605.1 uncultured Bacteriovoracaceae bacterium | reverse complement strand
CGTACACGATTTATTGGTCGCCGACGAGCGGCATAACAAAAGATAACGCCGCTATCATCGAGGGAGATCGCCGGGTTCCGAAACCATGCCGAGCCAATCTCCCAGGAAATCGATGATTTCTTTGACTATATCGCAGCCCTTCTCGAGACCATGCTGGAAAGCAATGCGAGCGAGCACCTGCACAGCGACGACTGGCAGCGGACGATCTACATCCATACCCTCGGGAAGAAGACTACCGAAATCGAGCTGAGCGAGGAGAAGAAAGAGGCCCTCACAAGATCAGGAAGGGAATGTACGGAAAAGTATTTCGCCTGGAATGAGAATCGAACCGATGTGGTTGTGAACAGGCCGGTGTCTGGATGAACAATTTACGAAGGCCTTGTTCAGCCCAATTTTCAATATTTCATACAGCGCAAGTGTGCTTTTCATGTGCGAGAATGTGGACGCAGGGAGCTTGGAGTGATAATAAACACGTGTCATGGGAAGTGATTTGGAATTTTTATACGGCACGTTACTGGATAAGGGTTACCAGGAACGGTTCTTTGCTGACCTGACGGGCCTGACAAAGAAAGAGGTCGGCCATATCGCCCTCTGCCCCTTTCATGAGGATACCTTGCCTACCTTCCTCATTCATGGCGACAGGCCATCGTTTTTCTGTTTCGTCTGCAGCGCGCAGGGCGACTGGATACAGTATGGAATAAAAAGATGGGGGGTGAGTTTTCAGGGGGTTCTCAACACTTTGATTCAAGGTGCGGCTCTCGAGATCCATGTGCGCGAAAGGGAATGGCGGGAAGAACTTTTGCAGTCAGAGATTCTCGAGGCTGCGCAGATATTTTTTCATGCCGGACTCTGGTCCAGATCGGGCAAGGCGGCGCTCAGTTATCTGAGCCAGAAGGGCTATACGAACGAGGAGATCAAAGGCATGCGGCTCGGCTTTTTCCCGGGGTATTCCGAAACAATTGATTACCTTCGAACAAGATTCGAGGAATGCGACCTGGCAAGGATTTTTACTCCTCTCAAAGACGGCCTTCGGGATAGTTTTACAATCGTCATCCCTTATCGGGATTCGGCAGGGAGGCTTATGGGGCTCTATGGAAGGGGGGCTGAAGACAGGGAAGGTGAGGATGCATATCAACCGCTGACCCGGATGGAACACCTGCAAGACATACCCTTCCTGATGTACAAGGCGCGGGGCTGCACCGATATGGTTGTAGTGGACGGATTCTTCGATGCCCTGCTCGCTGATCAGATCGGCATCAAGGGGGTGATCGGGGTAGGGCGGTCGGGATTCACAACAGGGTATATCGATACCGCACTCCGCTATGGCGCCCGGCGCTTCATGCTTTCCCTCAGCACGGCTGAAGCGACGATGGCGGCGATGCGGCTGATCAAGGACAGGGGTTTCGAGGTGTTCGTGGTACAGCGTCCGGAAAAATACAACGACACGGATGCGTACATCCGGGATACGTGCATCAAGAAGTTCGGAAAGCTCGTAGAAACGGCAGTTCCGGCTGATAGGTGGCTGGATAAAATCACGAACCCATCATCCCCCCTGCGTCATCAGGAGGACTAGACGTCCGCCATGCAGGCCGCGAAACCTACCGGCCTGGCAGCCTGTATAGCGGAGCCTCAGGGGCGGATTGAGCCTTTTACAGATAGAACCCAAGGCGAACCTGGGTCGAGATCGCATCACCGTCCAGGATATTATCATTGAATATACGATGGTACTTGATATCGAATCCCAGGAATATGCGATCGATCAAAGGGACATCAACGCCGCACCCTGCATAGACCCCGGATTCCGTGTCGTCATCTTTCCGAGGAGTCCGGCCGGTATTCTCCGGTTCGAACCGGAAATCGATGGGATATAACCCAAGACCGGCAGTCCCGTACAACAGCATGCCCTTGCAGGGGAAGGAGAATTTCGGACCGATCAGATATGACCAGAGATCTATGGTATATGCTCCCCTGTCATCCACCACATCGTCATGGGCAGAGAAGGAGATACTGATCTCCACAGCCGCTGATTCATTCAGACGGTATCCTGCCAAGATGCCGCATGAAAGCCCATCATCAAGCTGTCTTCCCGCTTGGCCGGTCAGGACATCGAAGCCGAGGATCGGACCTAAATAATAATGGCCGGCGCTTGCATGTCCTTGCCATGCAAGGATCAGGAAGATGGCAATTATGATGACCTTTTTCATAACCACCCCCTATACAGCACACTTGAATGCTCTCCCGGGAAGGATCGCTTCCCGCAAACCCCGTACCTCGAGGACCGACCTGTCGATTGCCTTTGCCAGGTCGGCCATCTGCTTTATGCTGTAACCCAGCGCACCGATGGTATCGAGAAGCTGCTCAAACTCTTTTCTGAATAGATTCCCCTCCACCTCGGTATGCACGGGAAGTACCTGGGGAATGCTGCTTAGAGCATTCTTTTCAAGGGCCCGTACTAAACCGTCGACCCCGACCTCTTCGATGCAGGGGAGGTTGGAAGGGATCTCGAGCATTCCGTTTTCATCGCATATGAACGGTCTGCCGGCGCGCGTGCAACTTAAATACTGGAATCCCCAGCGCTGCACCTCATGAAGCGTCCGCTTATCCATGCGCCAGCCGGGAGCGCCGAAGCCATCCGGTGCCCTTCCCGTGGTTTGTATATGGGCATCGACCATCTTTTCGAACCAGGCATGGATGGATTGCGTGCGCATAAAGGGGAGCCAATCCTGCCAGAGCCGGTGGTCCCAGGCATGACAGGCTACCTCGTGGCCGAGCTCGATGAGCTGCCGTATGGCAGCGGGGAACGCAAGCCCGATCAGCGGGGCCTTCAGGAGCGTCCCGTAGAGCGCGGTTTCTAAACCATAAGTACCTGGTGCATTTGTGCGGAGCATCTTCCAGAGAAAACGGGGTCTTAAAAGCTGTATGACGGCCAATCCTGACCGGTCAGGCCCGAAGCTCACGAAGAAGCTGGCGTGGATTCCCCTGTTACCAAGGATCCTCAGGAGCTGAGGAAGCCCCTCCCGGAAACCCCTATAGGTATCGATATCGACCTTGAGGGCAAGCTCTGCCATTTTCACCCCCTCCACCCCTATTTCCCTGGGGGCACAGGGTTGGGAGATGGGGAGATCTCATGAAGACACCTCTTCGAGGAAGGCTACCAGCGTCCGTTGCAGGGCCTCATCGAGCCCAACCTGCGGTTCCCAGCCCAGGATGGTCCGCGCCTTCTCGATGTCCGGCACCCGTGTATAGATATCCTGGTAGCTTTCTCCATAGTAGGTCTTCGCGTCCTGGATGAGGATCTCCGAATACTTCTTGTCCTTCCTGTGGTTCGGATGATTCTTGAACAGGGTGAGGAGCTTGTCGGCGAGGTCCTTGATGGTGCAGTTGTTCGCCGGATTGCCGATATTGAATATCTTTCCGGAGGCCTTGCCACCCTCGTTCCGGATGATCTCCATCAAGGCGCCAATCCCGTCATCGATGTAGGTAAAGGACCTGCTCTGCCTGCCGCCGTCAACAAGCACAATCGGCTCTTTGAAGACCAGGGCGGCAATGAACTGGGTGACAACCCGGGAAGACCCCTCTTTGGCTGTCTCGAGGGAGTCGAGCCGCGGACCGATCCAGTTGAAAGGCCGGAACAGGGTGAAGTCGAGTTCGCCCTTCTGGCCATAGGCCCAGATCACCCTATCCATGAGCTGTTTGCAGCAGGAGTAGATCCAGCGTTGCTTGTTGATCGGACCCAGGATGAAGTGCGATCTGTCCTCGTCAAAACTGGCATCCGCACACATCCCGTAGACCTCAGACGTAGAGGGGAAGATCACCCGCTTCTTGTACTGCACGCATTGTCGGACAATCCGCAGATTCTCCTCGAAGTCGAGCTCGAAGACACCCAGCGGGTTCTCCACATAGGTCTTGGGGGTGGCAATGGCCACGAGGGGCAGGACCGTATCGCACTTCTTGATGTGGTACTCGATCCACTCCTTGTTGATGGAGATGTCGCCCTCTACGAAATGGAATCTCCTGTCCCCGAGGACAGGGGAGAGTTTGTCGTCCCTGAGGTCCATTCCATAGACCTCCCAATCGGTATCCTTCAGTACCCGGTGGCTCAAGTGCGAACCGATAAAACCGTTCACGCCGATGATCAGTACCCTCATTGCAATCCTTCTCCTTCGTGCTTTTTGAAAAACGAAAGCAGATCCTTGTCTTTCAAGACCCTGCCGTTGACCTCGATCTCCAGCGGCAGGAGCACGCCGTCCCCCGTGCCGATCATGGCTCTGTCATCAGCCACGGAGATTGTCCCGGGAACCTTATCAGGACCTTCTTGGGGGACAGCCCACCAGAACAGGATCTTCTGTCCTTCGAGGTGACCGAAAGCCCCGGGATACGGCCGCGTCACGCCGCGGATGAGGTTGTAGATCTCACGCGCACTCCTGTGCCATGCGATGCGCCCATCCTCCGGGTTCCTCCCGCCGTAGTATGATCCCTTGCTCAGGTCTTGTGACACCTTTCTTATGATACCCGTATACATCTCCGGGAGACATTCGGCGAGGAGCTTTTCCACCTCGGCCTCGAGCTTATGAAAGAGGGTGAGGGCGGTGTCCGCTCCCTCGATTACGATCCTTCTCTGGGCGACGATCGCCCCCGCATCCGGTTTTTCCACCATCTCGTGCAACGTGATGCCGGTTTCCTTCTCCCCTTTGATGATGACCCAGTTCACCGGACACCGACCGCGGTACTTGGGGAGCAGTGAACCGTGCAGATTATACGCCCCATAAGGCGGGATGGAGAGGATGTCTTTCGAGATCATGGAACGGTAGAAGAAGCTGAAGATGATATCCGGGGCGATTCCCCTGATCCTTTCTATCCCGGCAGCGGTGTTTGGATCAACCGGCGTGACAAAGTCAAGTGACAATCTGGTACAAAGTTCCTTGACCGAACCGAACCAGACGTTCTCGTGTGGGTTGTCCTCATGCGTGAACACGAGCGGGATGGTGTACCCGTGCGCGAGGAGTTTGGTGATCCCGATCACGCCCATGTTGTGATAGGCGAAAACGATTGTCTTCAATAGATCCTCCGTATGGTGTAAGGCGGTCGCTTCTTGACCTCCCGGTAAATCCTCCCGATATACTCGCCCATTACCCCGAAGGCGAAAAACTGAGCGCCCACAAAAAAGAACAGGATGGCAAACAGGGTAAATACGCCCTGGGCAGCCCAGGGGGCGCCGAAATAGAGCCGGGCGATCGCCAGTACGATGCCGAAGGTGATCCCAAGGAAGGCGAGGACAAATCCGGAATAGAGCATGAACTTAAGCGGGAAGTCCGAGAATGAGGTGATGAGGTCGAAGTGCAGCGAGATGAGCTTTGCCAGGGAATACTTTGATTCCCCGGCAAAGCGTTCCTCATGGGCGACCTCGATCTCTGTGATATCCTTGGCGAATGTGGCGGCGAGCGCCGGGATGAAGGTGGAGTGCTCCTGACTCCTCACCATGTTTTCCACGACCCCCCTCCTGTATGCCCTGAGCATGCATCCCCAGTCATTGAGGTGGACTCCGGTGATCTTCCTGGTCATGGCATTGACGACCTTGCTCGGGATCTTCCGGAACAGAGAATCCTTCCTCCCCTTGCGCACGGTTCCGACCACCTCGTAATTGCCCTCCTCCATGGTCTTGATGAGCCGTGGGATCTCCTCCGGCGGATTCTGGAGATCGGCGTCCATGGTGACGATGATCTCTCCCGTGCTGGCCTCGAACCCGGCAAAGACCGCCGCATGCTGGCCGTAATTCCGCATGAGCTCCACGACCCGGATATGCTCGTTCGCATGGCTTTTGAGGATCTTGAGTGAGTTATCCGAGCTCCCGTCGTCTACGAGTACGATCTCGTACTCCCTCTCAAGGCCATCCAACACGGGCACGATGCGTTCAAAGAGCCTTTCGAGCCCTTGTTCTTCGTTATATACCGGTATGACCATAGATACTTTATCCACGTTCCTTTGCCTCCTGAATCTGACCGAATATATAAGCACGGTTTAGGACAAGGACAATGCTCCCGATGAAGACTGACAACCAGAGGGTGAAGATCCTGGCGAGGATGGTGGCGAGTGCGGCAGGCGTGGGGGGGATTCCGGAATGGATGATGAGCCCCATGAGACCGGCATCGGTGACGATGAGACCTCCCGGCAGCATGGAGAGAACGCCGATGAGGGTGGAAAACCCGAAAATGGCCGTGGCCTGGATGATCCCCTGGTAATACCCGAGTCCGCCGAGGATGAGCACAAGGGCCACACCTTCGCTCGTCCAGGCGATCAAGGTGATGCAGAATGCAAGGATCAGGGTCCGTGTACCGAAGAGGGAAAACATGTCGTCGATCGCTGTACGCAGTTCATGCGCACGGGCGGAAAATACGGGTATCTTGGCGAGCAGGTCGATCACGCGATCCGTTATCCCCTGGATCAATCCGAGCAGGGGCAGTATACACAGGATGATGGCAATCCATATCCCCTTGCTGAAAAGCCCGACGGCGAGCAGCGATATGACACTCAAGCCTAGGAGGTCCATGTAGAGCTCGGCGGCAATGATCGGGGTGGAAGAGAGGAACGATTTTCCGGAGGTGTTTTTAAGCATCTGGCTCTTGATGAGCATGCCCACCTTGCCGGGCGTGGCACTCATGGAAAGTCCGGATACAAAAATGACGAGGCTTTTCTTGAGGGGGATGCGAATCCCCATGCGCTTGAGATAAAGCTCCCACCGCAAGAATTTGATCATATCGTTCATAAAGCCGAAGCAGGCGATCGCAGGGATGAGATACCAGGAAAAACCCTTGATAGCCTGGCCGGCACTGAATATGTCACCCCACATGCCGACAGAGGTGAAGGCGATCACTGCAAGGATGAAGGAAAAGACAATCCCCTTTTTCAAGCAAGGATTCTCCTTAGCGTATCGACTACCCGCTGCACCTGGCCGTCATCCATGCCGGGATAGAGGGGGAGGCTCAGGATCTTCTCTGCCACATCCTCGGTCACGGGGAGATCGGCCTTGCCAAAGAGCTTTTTGACGTAGCTCAAGGTGTGGCAGGCAGGGAAATGGAGACCATAGCCGATGTTCTCCTCCGCCAAACAAGCCATGCATTGCTGCCTTTCCATGGACCTGATCTTGACCACGAAGAGGTGCCAGGAATGCCGATGATCATAGGGTGGGCTTCCAGGCAGATCGAGTCCGATGCCTTGGAGACCTTCGAGATAGGCGTGGGCGATCGCGGTCCGTCGCCGGGTGATCGTATCGATCTTCTTCATCTGTACGATCCCAAGAGCAGCCTGGATGTCGGTCATGTTATACTTGAATCCCGGCTCGATGATGTCGTAGTTCGGGTCGGATGCCTTGCCGTAGCGCTTCCAGGCATCCCGCTCGATGCCGTGGAACTTGAGCAGCCGCAGGCGCTGCATGAAAGCCTCGTCATTCCCGGTCACCATCCCACCCTCGCCGGTCGTGATGTTCTTGATGGGGTGGAACGAGAATACAGCCAGGTTCTTCCCCCCGATATGTCTGCCTCTGTATTGGGTGTCTATGGCGTGCGCCGCATCCTCGATGACGGGGATCGTGCCTGCTGCGGCCTCTATCGCCTCCATATCGGCCGGCGCCCCGGCAAAGTGCACCGGGATGATCGCCTTCGTCCTTTTCGTGATCAGCCTTTCGATTTCGGATGGCTGGACCATGAGCGTGTTGTAGTCGATGTCCGCGAAGACCGGCTTTGCACCGGCCAGGACGATCAGGTTAATGGTGGAGGCAAACGTCATGGACGGCGTGATCACCTCGTCCCCCGGACCGATACCGAGCGCCTTCAGCACGATGTGCATCCCCGCCGTTGCCGACATGAGCGTGATGGCAAATCTCGCCCCAATGAAGCTGGCAAAGAGATCCTCGAATTCCTTGCATTTCGGTCCCGTGGTGATCCAGCCGGACTTGAGGACCTTGACCACCTCTTCGATCTCCTCCTCGGCGATATACGGTCTGCTCATGGGAATAAATTCACGCATACGATCTCCTGCATTGTGCGCCCTACTTCACAATGCAATAATCTCCTTGTCAAGGTTTATATTAGCCACCCCCTGACTCTTCAAGGGACTGAGGGGGTAGGGTGTTGGGGTGCTTTTCTTAACCTGAAGACCTTCCAACCTTCATCATGCATGAGACGCTCCCAGGAAGGGTCCTGAATGTCATCATAGGCGATAAGGAAACCCCCGCTCCTCGCCGCCCAGGCTTGCGCCGTCTGGAGATCAGGCAGTATATCATAGGGCCTGTTCAGATAAAAGATGATCTTGGCATCATCCGTTTCGAGAAATCCGACCGGTCTCTGCATGGCGGCGAGTCTTGCCACCTCTTCGCGGAGATTCCCTGGTTGTGCGGCGACCCATGGTATAAACGCCAGGGTGTAAATGAGCCAAAATACAGCTGCCGGCAGGTACATTGCATGGGGCTGTTTCTTGAGAGACCCCATGATCATTGTAAGGGCACCTATGCACAAGGCGATAGCCCAGAATAGGAACTTATCCGCAGCGGCGGGCAAACCATACGGTTTGATCACGAGGAGCACGAGCGGCATTGCCAGGATGAGACCGATGCATATCCCGATGCCCTTGGTTGCCAGCGAGAAGCCTGACGGGAGAGAGCCCTGGAAGAAGCGGGAGAGGAAGTCACCGATGTTGATGGCGGCAAAAGGGAGGATAGGGAGGATATAATACGGGCGTCTCGAACCGGCGAGGGTAAAGAAGAGTAACACGCTTCCAAAAATGAGGAGGATATCGAAAATCCGTGATTCCCGATAGCGGCCGCTCTGCAGATAAAAAAAGAGGGCAGGGGGAAGCAGGAGCGACCATGGTGCCGCTAGGTCGAATATCCGGTAGAAGTATACATATACAGGGTCCTTATGATCGAAGGGCTGGAAAAACCGTACCACGTTCTCCCTCGAGATGAGCCGCAGAGGTTCCCAGGATGATGAGGAAAGAGATCCCAGCAGGGGAACTACAAGAAATACGCAGCAGGCAACAATAGCAGCGGGAAACAATACCTTTGCCGGAGGAACCCAGGCCCAGTCTCTCTTGACCAGGGAAAGGCATAGGATGCAAAAAATCGGTACGGCACAAGCAGTAAGGCCCTTCATGTTCGCCCCAATGGCCATCAGGACCCCGAGCACATAGATCCATGCATTTTTTGTATCTGCCCTGTGCTTAAAGAAGTACCAGATGCTCAGCATGATGAGAGCGGCATTGGTCATCTCCACTTGGGCGTTTCTCCCCCACAAGACGAACCCATAAGATGTGCAGAGCACAAAGGCAGAGGCAAGCGCCGTCCGCTGATCAAACCATCGCTGCGCAAGGTCATACGTGAGGAAGAGCATGAGCAGTGCCCACAGTGCTGAGGGAATGCGGGTGGTGAGTTCGCTTACTCCGCCCATCATGGAGGCCATAGGCAGGATCTGCCAATAGGAAAGCAAGGGTTTGTCCCAGTAGGGAGCAATGCCGAGCTTCGGATTGAAGATATCGCCCGTCGTATACATGTAACGGGCGATTACCGCCCACCTGCCCTCTGACCCCCTCAGAGGCGGCATGCCAAGATGAACGAACAGGATGATGGCGGCAAATACAAATATCAAGAAAAAGATGTGCCTATTATTCATTCCCTGTCCCTGTCATAGCAATAAATTTTGGCGGCTCTATCCTAGAAACATATATGTTACCAAACATCGCAGCAGGCTTTGTTATTTTCCGATCTTCCAGAGCTCGATATCCTTTCTGGTCGGGGAAGCATCCTTCAAAAGGAGCATCCCTCTCGACATGAGCAGGGCACCCAGGTCTTTGTCAATTCGCGTAGGGAGAATTATGACATATACAAGATTTCCTTCCCTGAGCATTTTTTCAAACATGCGACGGTCCTCGATGTTTTCTACATAGAACCCCCCATAAAAGGGAGAGAGCGCCTCAATGGTTTCTGTGAGTTGATAGCCTGCCACTGGTTCATGGGCGACAATGCTACCCATATGGGAAAAGAGGTCTTTGTAACCCTTGGCCTTGTCGATCTGGGGGAAGAGGGCAGGGATCCATAGCAACAATAAGAGGGACCATAGTAAGATTATCAGGGAGGGGATATTCCCTTTCATATACCGATAGGCGAACCAGAAGACCATTGCCGTGGTGGCAAAGATCAAGATAGCAACCCACCAAATCCCCCCCAGTTCCAAGCAATATCCAAGCGGAACTGCCAGGGCACAGAGAAAGACCAGTCCGCCCATGATGTAGAGGAAGATGCGCTCCCACTTTTCTGGTACCCTCCTGCTCATATCAGACATCCAGTATGCGACCATTACTGCCATGGCAGGGAACAGGGGCAACAGGTACAGCCCGCGTTTTGTTGAAGCAGTGCTCAAGAGCACCATCCCCCCGACAAACCATGCGCATAGGAAACGCATTACCTCATCCGGTTTGCGGGTCTTGATAAAGAAGGGGATCAAGAGGAGCGACCAGGGGGCGCCATCGGCCCAGATGGTAGTGAGATAATAATAAAACGGTCTGATATGTCCGCCCGTGTATATGCTTCCATGCAGGAATCTCCCCAACTGGTTATAGAGATAAAAAGTCCTCAGGAAATCAGGTCCTCCCCGCGTGTAAAGTACCCAGGCCCAAATCCCCATGACAATCGTGAGCAGGAGTATGCCCGGAAACGCCCAGATCCTTTTTATAAGGTGGAAATCGCCCTGCCAGAGGATGAAAAGAGCTACTGCCACTCCGGGTATGGCAATACCGATGAGGCCTTTTGTCAGGAAGGCGAATGTAATTCCGATCCAGAAGATCTTATATCCATGGATGAGCCGCTCCTTATACGCAAGCATGCATGCAAAGAGGGCTATCGTAATGAAAAAGCAGAGGGCATTATCAACAAGCATCTTATGCGATACATCGAAGAACCTGACGGAGCTTGCGAGAATAAGGGTTGCCAGGCCCGCGGTTTGCTCATTATACAAAGTCCGCGTTGCAAAAAATACCGTGAGAAGTGTCCCAAGGGCGAAAAGCACGGAGGCGAATCTACCCACGCCCTCATACGAGGTACCGAATACGCGGTAGAAAAAAGCTACCGTGGCATAGTAGAGGGGAGGCTGTTCGAGGAAGGGCTTTTGAGCGTGATGGGGGATCAGATAATCGCCCGAGGCCGCCATCTCCCGGGAGATCTCCGCTACGCGAGGTTCATCAGGCGTCCACAGGGAATGATCTAGAATGCCCACGCATTGTAAGAGGATGGCCGTGACGAGCAAGAGCTTGATAGGTCTGGCCATGCCGCTACCTCCCTCAGATGCTCGCGGTATAGCACTATCCGATATGATAGCCGTTATAGATCTGCGCATTGACTAATGATGCTATCAACAACATGTCCTTTTCATGCTGCTCTTTCAATAAAACAGTCAGAGGTGCATCCTCCCCATGATTATATCGTGCCTGTGCATATGAACAATTCCTTGAGGAGGGGAGGTATGAGGAGCAAGATAATATGAGCCTCGGCCCAGATACTGGGTATAAGGAATTCCCATTGCACGCGTTTGGCACTGCTAGCCTCTCTCGCAAAGCTGGGGAACCATCGGGGAACGCGTTTGAGATATTCGAGGTAGGGGGGTCCATACTTCTCAGTCAGATGACTTTCTTCGTACCGAACTACCAGGGAATACGTAATCATACACGTTGCTATCATGATCGGGGCCAGCCAGAGCAGTTCCGAAAGGAGGGTAGTGCCGGTGAGTATCAGGGTATTCCCGATGTAGATTGGGTTACGCACGAATGCATACGGTCCGGTGGAAGTCAGGATCTTGTGCTCCTTCAGGCGGTAGTGGAGATGCATCTGCGACCAGACCCGTAAAAAAAAACCAACCAGAAAGATGACCAATCCAAAGGCCAGGACAAGCCAGTATTCCGTCTCCAGGTATGAACAGAAAATCGAAAGAAGATATACGGGAGCTATCAATATACCCCGCAACTTGTACCAAATTCTGTTGCGTTCATTCATATCCTCATCCTCATCTGGAAAGAAGTATTATGCATTTCTATTTTAGCTCTCTACAGGACCTGCATTACAGGAACCTGATTGGTGTATTATATCCTGATCATGTAGCATGATCAATTCTTCTTG
>CAYGXB010000060.1:0-12235 GCA_964353605.1 uncultured Bacteriovoracaceae bacterium | reverse complement strand
ATTCTTCTGGATATTCATCAGCAGTGCGTTTTCGAACACGGCCTTCGGATCGACAAAGCCCTTCAGGCCCGCCTTGAGATTGTCGAGCTCATGCTTGATGGCGTCATTTTCATGCTCGTACCCATTCATGAAGGCTTTGATGGCGCCGCAGTCCGTGTGTCCCATGATGAGCAGCACCGGTGTATGGAGGTGGAGGATGCCGTAATCCACCGAGCCCTGAGCGGATGTCATCTGATTGCCGATGGTCTCGACGGTGAAGACCCTGTCTATGGGATCGGGTACGATGACATGGGGCTGGACCCGGGAATCGCAACAGGATACGAGCGTGATCTGCGGATGCTGAGCCGCCATGTGGGGTTTGAAGTACGCCACCCCATGTTCTGCAACAAACCTCGCGTTATGCGCAACAATGCTCTGCACGATCTCGTTCACCATGACGCCCCCCTTCGTGCATATCAGGATTAATCTTACGTCTATGAGATAAAACCGGTGTATTGTAAAGGCATTTCTCTTTTCTCAGCATTCCCCAAGCATGGATGGTTGAAAAAACTTAATCCCCCCGACTCCGCCTGGCCTTAAGAGCGCCAATAGCCTGCCGGAATTGGCCGCTCCTGCCGAAAGGAAGAGGAGTGGCTCATTCCGATAGACGAAGCCAAATTCGTCCCTGCAAATAGACACTGAGGATTGTGCGCTATCCATCTGAAACCTCGAGCCGTTTTTGTGCACTTCTTATCTTCTTGTTGTCCCGAAAAGTCTAGCCCCGCTGGTACCTTGGGGGGTCGTGGGGATTGTATTTATAGTGATTACGGCCAGGAGTAGAATCCGCCGGTATTCTCGCCTTCACGGCGGTAGATGATCACGGTGGGATTCTGGATATTGGCGCTCGTCTCCACGGCCTTCAGAGCCGTTTCGTAGTAGCCGATTTCATCGATGAGGTGATACTTGAGGGCGGCCGATGCGGTCATGATCCGCCCGTCGCCGACGATCTTGAGATCTTCTTCGGTCACCGGCCGATGCTGCTTGACCTTGTCTATGAAATTCCGGTAGAAGTCCATAACGATGTCGTTATAGATCGCCTTTTCCTCGGCAGACATATCGCGGAATGGGCTGCCCGCATCTTTGTATTTTCCAGAGGTAAGGGTCTGGTCGCGGATGCCGAGCGTATCCAGAAGACCCTCAAAGCTGAGCGACAAGAGGAGCACCCCCACATTGCCCACCGTGGAAGTGGGGAGGGCGATGATCCGGTCAGCCGCCAGGGCCACCATATAAGCCCCGGAAGCCCCCAAGTTCGTAATGCAGGCCATGACGGGGATACGCTGAGAGCCCTTGTATTCCATAATCCTCCGGTATACCAGGTCTGATGATGTGACCCCGCCGCCGGGTGAATCGATCCTCAGGATGATGCCTTTGATATTCGCATCGTTCTTGGCCCGGGAGAAGACCGCATCGAGGCGTTCGAGGGTCCCCTGCCGCGGCATGAAGGTATCCTTTGCGGCAGTAGTCGTAATGGGACCGAGGATTTCGACCACCAGGACCTTGTCTTTAGACCCCTTCCGTATGACCCTTTCCTCCATGCTCGGGGGGCGCATGAGACTCTTGAGGTCAAGGGTGATAAATGCACACCCGCTCAAGGTTAACGTCATGAGCGACAGCATAGCCATCAGTCTTTCCATTCTAGGCATCAATCTTTCCTCCTACAGTGATTTCCGGAATGAGCAGGGTGGGCTGGGCGTCAGCCACGGGGACCCCCTGACCATCCTTACCGCATGTCCCAATCCCCCAACCAAGGTCGTTGCCCACATATTCGATGGAGGCCAACACCTTCGGGCCATTACCGATGAGGGTTGCCCCCCGGATGGGTTCCCCTATCTCACCGTTCTCGATCAGGTATCCTTCCGAGATCTCGAAGACAAAGTCGCCGTTAACCGTATTCACTTGACCGCCGCCCATCTTTTTTACGAATATCCCCCTGCTTGCGAGCCGGACGACATCTTCGGGACGCAAAGGCCCGGGGGCGATGATCGTGTTCGTCATACGCGGGATGGGGCGATGCCGGAAAGATTCACGTCTGCCATTGCCCGAAAGGGGGAGATCAAACTTTGTAGCGGTGATCAGGTCGGTCATATAGGTCTGCAGCACCCCGTTCTCGACGAGGGCTGTCCGTGTGGACGGGTTGCCCTCATCGTCATGGCCGATGCTGCCCCGCATGCCGGGAATCGTGCCGTCGTCGATGACCGTGACTGCCCTCGACGCCACGAGCTCACCTATCTTGCCGGAGTACACGGAGAGGTCCTCTCCGGCGAGATCCGCCTCCAGACCGTGGCCGATGGCCTCATGGACCATGGTTCCGCCTGCGGCGCTGGACAGAACCACAGGCATGCGCCCTGCCGGCGCTTTCCTCGCATGCAGCGCTTGCACGGCCCGTTGCATGGCCCGCTCCGCGACTAACTCCGGAGGCACCTCGTCGAGAAGCTCAAATCCCCGGGCACCGCCGATGGGTTCATAGCCCGTTTCCATAAGCGAATCCTTTGCCACGATCCCGAGCACGACGAAGAGGATTGATTGCATTTCGTCCTCCGCAAGGAAACCCTTGGAGTTTGCGATGGTAACGTGACGCTTATTATCGCCGTACATGACCTTCACCTGGACGACGGCATTCTCGTATCCCCAGGCGAACCGTTCCGCCCGCTTAACCATCTCGATCTTTCGTGGTGCATCCACTGCGACCGGATCAATCTTGGTACAGACGATCGAGCGGGGGATCCTCTTCACCAGCGCGATGTCCGTGGTGAAGGCTTTGGAGTGCACGGCCGACGCTACCGTATCTGCAAGCTCGGAGAGTGCTCTGAGGTCATTAGTATAGGCGTAAGCCGACTTATCGCCACTAATGACCCGAATACCGACGCCGAAGTCCTCGGTCACGATGTAGCGCTCGATGCGTTTGGCTTCTGCGGTTATGGATGTCCCCCTCCTCTCCTCGATGAAGATTTCGGAGAAATCCCCTCCATGGGCCAGCGCTCGTTTGAGCAGGGAGGCGTAGTTGATGACTGAGGGCGATTTCACGCTTTCACCTCCAACGGCCAGATATCTTTACTGTCCGCATTCTCAACAAGAGGCCTAGCGGCGTTTCCACGAACTTGCCTCTCTTTCGATCTCGCGTCGGATATCCCGTTCCTTGATCACCTCTTTCTTGTCATGGGTTTGCCTGCCCTTGGCGAGCCCGAGCTCGACTTTGATGAGATTACCCTTGAGGTAGACGCTCAAGGGGATGAGGGTGAGCCCCTTTTCCCGCACCTTGCTGGCGAGCCGTTCGGTCTCACGTTTGTGGAGTAGGAGCTTCCTCGGCCGCCGGGGTTCCTGATTGAATATGCTCGCCTGGAAGTAGGGACTGACGTGCATGTTGAGGAGCATGACCTCGGCGTCCCTGATCGTGGCATAGCTGTCCTTAAGGTTGCCGCCCCCTTGCCGTAATGATTTCACCTCCGGTCCAGTGAGCACGATCCCGGTCTCGTGCGTCTCGATGATCTCGTAGGCGTGTCGGGCCTTCCTATTCATGCAGAGGACCCTGCTCGCCTCACTCTGCATGGATGACCTCCGTATCGCCCATATGAACGCTCTGCCTGGGTTTGGGAAGGCTGAGGGTCATGACAGGGCTGACAGAGGCATGGCATATCTGCTGTAAGGCACAGCCCTGAGAGGTTGCATCCCTTCTCGTCTCCAAGCGCACCTCGTATCTCTCTATGGCCATACTGTTTTCACACGCGGACAAGGGCATCAGCGTAACTCTATCTCAAATTCGGCGTGCCGCTTAAATTCATCGAATATATACCCCTGGATCTCATCCGCGGTTTTCATCGCCAGCAGTTGTTTCACGATCTTGCGGCAATGGTTGAGGTCTATCTTGCGCGCCATCTCCTTGATATGGGGTATGGCGAAAGCGTTCGCGGAGAGCTGATCAATGCCCATGCCGAGAAGGATAGGGGTATAGATGGTCCTGCCCGCCATCTCGCCGCACATGGACACCGGAATGCCAGTGGCGTGAGCCGCATCGATGGTGTATTGGATGAGCCTCAGGACGGCGGGATGCAGGGGGGCATAGAGGTAGTTGACGTATTCGTTCCCCCGGTCGATCCCAATGGCATACTGGATGAGGTCATTGGTGCCGATCGAGAAAAAGTCAGTCTCCTTCGCCAAAAGGTCGGCGATGATGGCCGCCGAGGGCACCTCCACCATGATGCCGACCTTGATGTCCTCATCGAACGGCATCCCTTTCTTTTTCAGATCCTGCTTAGTCTTATCGAGGATCTCCTTGGCCCGCAGGAGCTCTTCGATGCCGGATATCATGGGGAACATGATGGAGGTTTTTCCGTAAAAGCTTGCCCGGAGGATCCCCCTCAGCTGAGTCTTGAATATCTCCACCTCCTTGAGGCAGAACCTTATGGCGCGCAGCCCCATGGCCGGGTTCGTTTCCTTCTTGAGCTCTCCGAGATGGGCATAGAGTTTATCGCCACCCAGGTCGAGGGTGCGGATGACGGTGATATAGGGCGAGACTGCTTCGACTACAGTCTTGTAGGCCTCGAAGTGGTCCTCCTCCGAGGGGATGTCGTCCCGGTTGAGGTAGAGGAACTCCGTGCGGTAGAGCCCGATCCCCTCCGCCCCATGTTCAAGGACGGTCTTCACTTCCTCCTTAAACTCGAGATTGCCCATGACCGGGACAGGGTGCCCATCTTGTGTGACGGCCGGGTCCATGGCCTTTTCCTGGAGCTTGAGTTCGAGGTTGAGGTGCGAGCGCGCCCGCTGTTCATAATCGGCGATCTGGGATTCGCTGGGGTTGACGATGACCACCCCGGATATCCCATCCAGGACCAAGTTGTCGCCTGGGTTGATGATGGTGGATGCCTTCTCCAGGCCGACCACCGCGGGGATCTCGAGTGAGTGGGCGATGATGGCCGTGTGGGATGTCTGCCCGCCGACATCGGTGGCGAAACCGAGGACCTTTTCCTTGTTGAGCATGGCGGTATCCGCGGGGGAGAGATCATGGGCGACGATGATGCTCTTTTCCATGAGGTGGAACCCCTTGATCTCCTTGCCGATGAGGTTCATGAGCACCCGTTCGCCGACAAAGCTTGTATCCGCTACCCTGCCCTTGATATACTCGTCTCCGATGGCGGCAAAACTGTCCTCGATCTCCTGGAGTGCGATTTTGAGCGCCCACTCCGCATTGATGTGGTCCCTACGGATGAGCTTCTTCACCCGGCCCAAGAAAGAGGGGTCCTTGAGCATCATGAGGTGGGTCTCTAAGATGAGGGCATGCTCCTTGATGACATTGTGGCTTTCGAGCTTCTTCTTCGCCTCGTCGATCTGCCGATAGGAAGCATCGATGGCTGCATCAAAGCGCTTGAACTCATCCTCGACCAGACCCACCGTGATGCGGATCTTCGGGTAGCGCTCAATCTTGCGCCTATCGATGATAACGGCATGCCCGATGGCGATCCCTGCAGATGCAGCCACACCGTGGAGGATATGCACTTGGCGGTGTTTCATAGGTGCTCCCCAAAACCGTCCCTGACCAGGGTTGAGAGGGCCTCGATCGCTTTTGCCTCGTCCTCCCCGCTGGCCCTGACCGTGATCTCCGTTCCCATTGCCGCCGCCACGGTGAGCAGTTCCATAATACTCTTGCCGTTAACCCGCATACTGTCTTTTTCCACCTCTATCGTGGAAGAAAAGGTGGATGCCAGCTTGGCAAATTCCGCCGCCGATCGTGCATGCATTCCGAGCCGGTTTGGTATGACCAGCTTCTCTTCCTTCATTTCATAATCGTCCATAGGAGCAGAAAAATAAAGACTCCATAAAACATCCAGAATACATTTAGCCTCAGTTTTCCGGCCACAAAGCATGCCAGGAATACCAGTAAGCCAAGAAGTACGGTACCTTTACCCGTCCAGGAGGGGATGAGAGTAAGGACCATACCGCACAAGAGGGGGATAGTGTAAGAGATGATGTGTGTCCTCTCCACCGAAAGGGCCTTCCCAAAGAGCAAAGCGCCATCGGGTCCATAACGGTAACCCTGTGCAAACCCCCACACCATAACCCAGAGATGTACGACGTTGAAGAGGATTAGGGCGATCGCGATGACCCAGATCGTATGCATCATCACCGTAAGGAGACAGAGCAGTGCAGCGATGGGCTTGAGCGTGGCCCAGAAAAAGGTGTCCCCGATGGCCGCCAGCGAACCGGAGATGGATGGTTGGACCTTGGGGATGAGTTCCGCCTTTCCTTGTCCTTCCAGATTGAGAAGTATCCCCATGAGCGTGGGTGCCATGTAGGGCTGGGTGTTGAAGAAGGCCTTGTGACGCAGGAGTGCCTCCCGGACGTTATCACCATGGATTTCCCTGATACCCGGGGCGATGGAGAAGAGGAAGCCGATATTCTGCATTCCTTTGAAGTTCCATGCCCCCTGAATAAAGAGGGAACGTATCAATATCCTTGATATCACCTTTCTGGATAGCCCCACACAGGTGGAGTAACATATGAATGTATCCTCGTCAATCTGTCTGTGCTGGTAATCCTTTTGTGAGAGAGGAGACATGCATCGGATTCCCTCCTGACCCCTCTTGGTCTCATGGAGTGTGAGATTTTAGAGTGCTTTGCATACCTGAAGCGTTACCTATAGCGGCGAACGGCGACCCTGTCGCAGTACGTATTTATCGTGCACCGGGAACAGGAGGGATTCACCGGCAGACACAGGTTCTGTCCATAGGGGACGAGGAGGTTGTTGATCTGCTTCCAGTGCCTTTTGGGGAGCACTCTCCTGAGGACGATCTCGGTTTCATCAGGGGTCTTCGTCGTTACATACCCCCACCGATTGGTTATCCTATGCACATGGGTATCGACACAGATCCCCATCTTATCAAAGCCTAAGATGAGGACGAGGTTGGCCGTTTTCCTTCCCACCCCGGGAAATTCCAGGAGCTCTTCCATGGTGTCCGGAACCTGACCGAGGTGTTTTTCCATGATCATCCGCGCTGTCTGAAGGATGCTCCTGGCCTTGGTCTTGTAGAAACCGACAGGGTAAATAGCCTCTTCCACGACCGGTTGTGGTATGTCCGAGAGCATGAAGGGGGTCGATGCGAGGGAAAAGAGGCGGCGGGCGGCCTCGTCCGTGGTGCTGTCCTTCGTCCTCAGACTCAGCATGGTGGCAATGAGGATCTTGAACGGATCTTTCTCATGCGCCACTCTCCCCACGATTGGCTCCTGCCATGCCAACACCTCTTGAGTAAGGATGCGAAAAACCCGATTGATGACTTTATTATCCATACATGAGCTATACCAGATGCAGATGGGAAGGAGAAAGACAAAGTTCAAACATGAGAAAGGAAGTACAGACCTAGTGGAACTAATTTTCACAGTGACTGGGATATATTGGAAAAAGTTTTCGTATAGGTTCATAATCCATTGATATTATATGCATAAATTGTGTGTTTGATTTGGGCATGAATCATGCTAGGTTTCCAGTGATGAACATCATCTAGGGGAGAAAAATAGCAATGCAGGTAAAGAAAGACTATGACTTGTCTTATCTACCCGATGCAATCAGCAGGGGGGCGGAGCTCAATGTTTTACCGTATTTTCCATCGACCTTGCTCGATGTTGTGCAGAATGCAACCATCATTGCTCCGGGCAAAGGCATTCTCTTTGTAGATACAGAAGGGAACGAGGAACTCCTGACCCACGTTGCCCTTCTAGAGGATGCTGGCCGCATCCTCAGCGGACTCAGGGCAGAGGGGATAAAGCCGGGCGATAAGGTGGTTCTTCAGGTGGAAGACGACAAATTCTTTATTGCCGCCTTCTGGGGGGCACTCCTTGGCGGTTATATCCCCGTTCCCCTCGCGCTTCCCAATAGTTTCCCCATCAGTGAGAGTTCAGAGAAGGTGGCCCGGGTATGCAGGCTCCTCGATCATGCCTATGTCGTAACGGACCAGTCGGTCGAGATGTACAAGGATCTCGAGGTCATTGACATCTTTCCCCTCAGGGACTTGATGGGATCTGTGGTCGATACAGACTACCATCGTCCTTCCCCCGATGATATTGCCTATATCCAATTTTCTTCCGGATCGACGGGTGAGCCGAAGGGGGTTGTGCTCACCCATAGGAATCTCCTCACCAACATATATGCTATTCTCCGTGCATCGGCGAACGAGCACGAACATGCCATCATTGATGAGCTTTTTTCTTCGCCGGTCAAGGAGATGGATCTCCCCTACAGCACTTGCAGCTGGCTTCCCTATTCACATGACATGGGTCTCATCGGGTTACATCTCGCGCCCCTGACGGTCGGCATGTTCCAAATCAAGATGTCCACGACCACCTTTGTCATCAATCCCACGCTCAATATCCTGCTCATCGACAAGTACCGGGTGACCCAGATGCCAAGCCCCAATTTCGGGCTCCTGTGGATGCTCTATATGGTCAAGGATGATGCCATCAAAGAGGTGGATCTCTCCTGCGTGGAGGTCCTCTACAATGGTGCTGAGCCTATCTCCCCCACCGCGGTACGCCTCTTTATCAACCGTTTCAGTCAATACGGGTTCAACCCGGGGGCTATGTTCCCCGCCTATGGCATGGCGGAGGCGTCCCTCCTGGTGAGCGCCCCTCCGATAGGGAAATCGACTGTATATCACTTGATCGACAGGCAGACATTTGCAAAAACGCATGTAGCGGCTCAAGCCCGCGAGGGAGAGCCGGTGATCGAATTCGTCGATGAAGGCTATCCAGCCTTGGGCATGGAGATCAGGATTGTCGATGATCATGACCAGGTGGTCAAAGAGATCGTCGTCGGCCATATCCAGATCAAGGGCCCCAATGTCACCCAGGGGTATTACCGCAACGAGGCGGCGAACGCCGAGCTCTTCTGTGGGGAATGGCTCAGAACAGGGGATCTGGGATTCATCAAGGACGGACGCCTCACCGTCACCGGGAGGCACAAGGATGTCATCTTCGTAAACGGGCAGAATTACTATTCCCATGACATTGAAGAGGAGCTGCAGCAGACCCCCGAAGTCGGGTTTAAAAACATGGCGATATGTGGGGTAACCGATCATGACCGTGGATCTGAGCGGATCGTCCTCTTCATAAAAACCAAGAAAGCGAAGGAGAGTCTCTATGAGCTCCTCCAGAAGATCAACGAGCATCTGGCGAAGAAGATATGCATCGGCATCGATTCCATCGTGCCTCTGCCCGATATCCCGCGCACGACGAGCGGCAAGGTGCAACGATTTGTCCTCCGGGAGCGGTATGAAGCGGGCGAGTTCAAGGAAAGCGAGGTAACGCGCCTGGATAGGTGGGTGAAGGACAAAGGCAATGAGTTCATGGTATCCCCCCCGGCACGTACCGAGCCTTACCTCAATCTCAAGGGGCCCGATGCGATCAGCCGGGGTCCAGAACTAAACATCCTCCCCTACGCCCCGAGGACTCTCCTCGATCTGATCCAGATGTCGACGATCCTGGCGCCTGAGCATGGTATGTACTCGTCGAAGCGGGGCATGCTCTACGTCGATGTGGAGGGGAACGAGACCTTCCAGGGCTACCCTAGGCTTCTCGAGGAGGCGAGCCAGGTGCTTGCGGGGCTTCGCGCCATGGGCCTGAAACAGGGCGATCACGTCGTAATCCAGATCGATGACGACCGGCTCTTCCTCGCCGGCTTCTGGGGTGTAGCTCTCGGGGGCTTGATCCCCGTACCGCTCGCCTTGCCAAACAGCTTCCCGATCAGCGAGGGTTCGGAGAAGGTCGCCAACGTTTGCAAGCTCTTGGATAGACCCGTCATCATCACGGACCAGCCGGTGGATGGGTATGCGGGACTGGAGGTGAGGGCGGTCTGCCCCGTGAAGGATCTCCTGGCTTCCCTCCCCGATACGGATTATCACATCCCGGATGAGGACGACATCGCCTATATCCAATTTTCATCGGGCTCTACAGGGAGCCCAAAGGGCGTCATGCTCACCCACCGCAACGTTTTCTCGAACCTCTTCGCCATCCTCAGGGCGGCGGTGAACGAAAGCCAGCAGAAGCTCATCGACATAGGGGCTGGTAACCCGCATCAGGAAAGGGACTACCCCATGAGACTCTGTACCTGGCTGCCGTACACGCACGACATGGGCCTTATCGGGTTCCACTTCGTCCCCATGTCGGCGGGCATACTGCAGATCAAGATGTCCACAACGACCTTCGTCATTAACCCCACCCTCAACCTCCTCCTCATCGACAAATACCGGATAACCCAGATACCGAGCCCCAATTTCGGACTTCTCTGGATGATGTACACGGTGAAGGACGAGGCCATCAAAGGGGTGGACCTCTCCTGTGTGGAGGTCCTCTTCAACGGCGCCGAACCCATCTCCCCTACCGCGGTCAGGCTCTTCATCGACCGGTTCAGCAAGTACGGGTTCAACCCGAAGGCAATGTTCCCCGTCTATGGGATGGCGGAGGCCGCCCTCATGGTGACCGCCCCCCGGGTGGGAGAACCGAGCGTCTACCACGCGCTTAACCGGTTGACCTTCGCCAAGAAGCATGTTGCCGTCGATGCCAAGGATGATGAGCCATCGATCGAGTTCGTCGATGAAGGGTATCCTATCATGGGCATGGAGATCAGGATCGTCGACGACCATGAGAGGGTAGTGAAGGAGACCGTGGTCGGCCACATCCAGATCAAGGGCCCGCATGTTACGAAGGGGTATTACCGGAACGAGGCCGCAAATGCCGAACTCTTCTGCGGCGAATGGCTGCGAACAGGGGATCTCGGGTTCATCAAGAACAGCCGGCTTACCGTCACCGGGAGGTATAAGGATGTCATCTTTGTGAACGGACAGAATTATTATTCGCATGACTTAGAAGAGGAACTCCAACTCCTGCCTTTTGTCGGGTTCAAAAACATGGCTATCAGCGGGGTTACTGATCATGAGAGTGAGACGGAGAAGATCGTACTGTTCATGAAGACCAGGAAGTCGAAGGAAGACCTTAACGATCTTCTCGCCAAGATCAATGAGCACCTCATCAAGAAGATCAGGGTCGGGATCGACTCCATCGTGCCCATGCCCGACATTCCGCGCACGACGAGCGGCAAGGTACAACGGTTTGTCCTGCGTGAGCGGTATGAAGCGGGCGAGTTCAAGGAAAGCGAGGTAATGCGCCAGGACAAGTGGCTCAAGCATAAGGGCGAAGAATTCCTGTTTTCATCCAAGAGCCGGTATGAACAGTACATCGATCTCAAAGGACCCGAGGCCATCAGCAAGGGCTCTGCGCTCGATCTGCTCCCCTACTTCCCCCAAACGCTCTTGGAGCTGCTCCAGAACGCGTCCATTTTCTCCCCGCAGCGGGGCGTTTTGTATGTGGATTCAAACGGCAATGAGGACCTGCAGACCTATTCCATGCTCGTGGACGAAGCCTCCCGGATCCTTGCTGGGCTCAGAGCAAAAGGACTCAAGCCGGGGGATCATGTCGTCATCCAGATCGATCACGACCGGCGCTTCCTGGCTGGATTCTGGGGCAGTGTTCTCGGCGGATTCATCCCCGTCCCGCTTGCCTTGCCGAACAGCTTTCCGATCAGCGAAGGTTCGGAAAAGGTCGCCAATGTCTGCAAGCTCCTTGATAATGCCTATATCCTTACCGACCAGAACGCAGATGTCTACAAGGGATTGGATGTCATCGCCGTTATCTCCATGCATGAACTCATGGCCTTTGAACCCGACCGGAATTACCATCATCCTACCCCGGAGGAAATCGCTTATATCCAATTCTCTTCGGGTTCCACGGGAAACCCCAAAGGGGTCGTTTTAACGCACCGCAACCTCGTGACCAATCTCTTTGCGATCCTGAGGGCCGCGGCAAACGAAAATGAACAGAGGATGATCGACGAGGCCTTTAGCGTTCCCCCGCAGCCGCGTGATTACCCGGTGAGGACGTGCAGCTGGCTGCCCTATACCCATGATATGGGTCTTATCGGCTTCCACATGGCGTCCATGTCGGCGGGTATGTTGCAGATCAAGATAACTACCACGACCTTCATCGTGAACCCAACGCTCAACATCCTGCTCATCGATAAATATCGAATAACCCAGATACCGAGCCCCAATTTCGGGCTCCTGTGGATGCTTTACATGGTGAAGGATGAAGCCATCAAGGGAGCGGATCTGTCTTGCATTGAAGTTCTCTTCAACGGCGCGGAACCGATATCCCCCAC
>CAYGXB010000059.1:0-12235 GCA_964353605.1 uncultured Bacteriovoracaceae bacterium | reverse complement strand
TAAGGTTCTGCATGCACAGCTCATCGAATGCGGATATGCGCTCCAATATGAGACCAGCGGAAAGGCGGGAATCCCCGCCATGGAAGATGCCGTCATCGTCTGCAGCCCCAAGAATATAAAAGGCACCTGGCTTATCGATACTGCCTGTTTGGAGCGGGCGGATTATCTCAAGTTCCTATATCAGGGGGCAGCGTCCGAGGGGACGATACAGAGGTTCATTATCGATAACCACATATCGGCTGACAAGATCTATATCATGCCGGAAGGGGCGACTAGGAAGGCGCAACTCGAGAAGATGGAGAGTGCCTTTGCTTTCTGCAAGACCCATGGATACATGCTGACTGTAAGGCTCCATATCCTTATCTTTGATGGTGGGCGCGGAGTATGAAGATGGGGTATAAGCCCGCATTCGATGATACGATCCTGACGCCGGAGCACGTCTCTTGGCATTCCTTCAAGCGGGAGCTCAAGGGCCCTGAGGGGATAAACATCCGCTTCGAAGGCTCCAAGGCCAAATGGAACTGCAGCCATCGTCTAACCCGACCGTTGACGAGGAAGATCCTGAGGAAATACAAGGAAATCGATATTGAGGCCACCCTGAAGATCTTCGAAACGTTGGGAGGGAGATGCGATTGCGAGGTCGTTTTCAATGTGGAGGCACGCTTCTGGGAGACTATGGGCGGCGGAGATTTGTTTATCACGACCGAGGAAAAGGATAAGCACTAGATGGCTCACGCCGCGGTGATGTTGCTTTCAGGGGGCATGGACTCGGGTGTGCTCCTTGCCTGGGCGAGGAAAAGATATAATATAGCTTGTATGAGCTTCGATTACGGCTCCAAGCATGCGTCCAGAGAGCTTGCCATGGCGAAAGCGCTCGCCGAACGATACACTGCGGAATGGATAAAGATCGACCTCCCGTTTATGAATGCTTTGTTCTCATCCTCCCTACTCTCCTCCGGCGTGGCTATCCCCGAAGGTTCTTACTCCGAAGACAACATGCTCTCCACGGTGATCCCGTTCCGGAATGGGATCATGCTCTCCATCGCCATCGGCTTTGCGGAAAACCACAAGATCGATACTGTCCTCATCGCCGCCCATGCCGGGGATCATCCGGTCTATCCCGACTGCAGGAAAGACTTTGTTGAAGCCATGTCCAAGGCGGCGGCTCTGGGGACATACCAAGGCGTACGGGTGCTTGCGCCGTTCGTGTCCCTGAGCAAGCAGGAGATCGCCGCGATCGGGAGGGGCCTCGGATTTGATTTCAGCATGACATGGTCCTGCTATAAGGGTGAAGATATCCATTGCGGTCGTTGCGCCACCTGCAACGAACGCAAGGCCGCCCTCGGGTATGAACAGGGCCTTGATCCCACGAGGTATAGGGAATGAAAGAGACCCTGCTCGGGAAAAAGGTTCACACTCCAAAGGGTCATGACCCGTCCATCCTGCACCCTCTCGAGCGACCCCGGCGGGAAATCCCCATGTTCGGTTTCGATGTATGGCGGGCCTATGAGCTCGCTTGGCTGAATACGAAGGGCAAACCCGAGGTCGGAATCCTCGAGATCGTCTATCCCTATGCGAGCCGCTGCATCATAGAATCGAAGTCGCTGAAGCTCTACCTCAACGGGCTTTCCTACGTGCGTTTCCCCTCGAAGGAGGCGCTGACGGATACCATCCGGGCGGACCTCGCGGGTGTCCTCGACACCCCGTGGCTTATCGTCAACCTCATGGGAGCAAGCGCTTTCGCTTCCCTCAGATGGCAAGCGCAGATCGATGGTGTCTGCATTGACTCGCAGGATATCGAGATCTCGCAATACTCCCATGCCCCCGGCATCCTTGCCGCCGAGGTGGAACGCGTCAGCGAGACGCTCTTCTCCGAGCTCTTGCGCTCGAACTGCCCGATCACGAAGCAGCCCGACTGGGGAATGGTTCTCATCGAATACACCGGTCCGCGGATAAACCGTGCCTCCCTGCTGGGCTATATCTGCTCTTACCGCGACCATGAGGGATTCGCAGAGTCTTGCTGCGAGCAGATCTTCATGGATATCTGGAAAAAATGCTCGCCAGAGAAGCTCCTCGTTCACTGCCTCTACACACGCAGGGGAGGCATCGACATCAACCCTCTCAGGGCATCGTTCTCGATCAACCCGAAGGAACGGCCTTCTCTGCGATTGATCAGGCAATAGTGATCTCTGGGCGACGAAACCGAACTCATACCGGGAGATCCTTTGTTCAAGACGACACGTGTGCCCTCTTTTCCTTCTACCTTCTTCCTGCCTTCTGCTTTTCTATGCCTTGATGGTCATGCCGCCGTCGACCACAAGCGCGTGCCCGTTGATGAAGGCTGCATCCTCAGATGCCAGGAAAGCAACCGCACCAGCGATATCCTCTGGTTTGCCGAGGCGGCGTAGAGGAATGGACTTTATCGTTTTTTCCCTTTCCTTCTCGTAGGCGATGAGCGGCGCGAGCATCTCGGTGTCGATCGGCCCCGGACAGATTGCATTGACCGTGATCCCATGGTACGCGAACTCCACGGCATTGGCCCTCGTGATCCCGAGCACCCCCGCCTTCGCGGCGCAGTAGACCGGAAAGAGGCCTGAGCCTTGTATGGCCTCGACCGATGATATATTGATGATCCTTCCCCTCCGGCTCTTCTTCAGATGGGAAGCGGCGGCCCTTGTCACGCGCATCAGGCCGCTAAGATTCACCCCGAACACCCTCTCGATCTCTTCATCGCCCACTTGCTCCATGAAGCCGATGGATGACACCCCGGCATTGTTCACGAGAACATCCAACCCCTCAAGGGCATCGACGGCCTCTTTCACCATCCGCTCCACGTCCGCTCCATGGGAGACATTCGCGGTGATCGCAACCGCCATCCCACCAAGTTCCTTGATCAACTTGGCGGTCTCCTGCACCTTGGCTTCCTGGATATCGGCCGCTGCCACTCGGCCGCCCTCTCGGGCGAATCTCATGGCAATCGCCCGTCCGATCCCGGAACCAGCTCCGGTGATCAACACCTTTACCCCCTCCAATGACATGCCTCCTCCTTTTTTCGCCGGGATGGCCGTTCCAACTCCGCCTTTGGCGGAAAAAGGGACGAACACCCTGGAAGACATCCCAGAGACAATAAGCTATTCCCCTGCTCTTTACCATCAGGAACTTGCCCCATGAATAGGGGAAAGAACTTGAGTTGCCGGGGGAATAGGGGTATAGGGCTTGCATGCAGTATATGAAGACCCTGCTGGTGCTTGTTGTCCTCCTTGCCGTCGTGGTGTTCGGCATCAATAATACACAGTCCTTTGCCCTCTCCTTTATGAGCTTCCAGCTGATCTGGCAAACGCCCCTCTGGGTGCTCCTCATGGCAGCCTTCTTTGCAGGGATGGTCCCAATCTTCATCGTGAGTCTACCGGAAAAGACGGCCTATTTCAACCGCGTGCGTTCCTTGCGGATCAGGCAGAGGCGCCTCGAGAAGGAGCTCAGGGCTATTGACCGCCGAGCAAGCGCCTCAGCACCCTGATGATATCTTTGCCCGCGTTGAAGGCCTTCGTCGGCAGCCACATGCTGCTTAAGGTATTGCCGAGGTGATACTGCCGCTCCTCTTTATCACTCAAGAGATCGGGGGCAATCTTTGCCTTGACCTTGACAAAGCCCATCCAGTCCAGCTTTGCCAGGGTGCGCCGTAATGGTACCCAGGGGATATAGAGCGATGAGGCAAAATCGATGATAAACGGGTTCCCCTGTGCGTCTATCCCATAATTCCTCCTGTTCCGCATATCCAGATGGATGACGCCCCGGTTGTGCATCTGCCGTATGATCGAAGCCACCTTTTCGAAATAGGCGCTATCGGGCCTTTTCCTCGTCTCGCGAAGGTTTTCGCCGCCCATGTACGCGGTAAGGATGGAATACCTGTCCGGTCTCTCCATGAACCTTGGTATGCCGGGAATTCCCTCCAGTTTTGTATATATGAACGTCTCCCAGGAAACGAGCACGGAACCTATAAGCCGTATGGGCCTTGCCCTATTGCGGTAGGTCTTTTCGACGATACCTTTTTCCAGGAGGATAACGTCCGGCCCATAGCTCTGTCTCTTCTTCAGAGTGGTCATACGTGCGACCTGTGTAGCATTCCCAGGAAGGATGCGCAACTCCTTCTCTCCCTTCGGTTTTTCACGCCTGCGGGGCCAGCCTGAGATAGACGACCCCATAGGTTCTTGAGAGTATACGGGCAGGGGGCGGCGGGGTAAACCCTTCTATAAAAGGGATTACCTCGCAAATCAATTTTTGTGCTAGGAAGAGCATATGAAAGCCAAGGGAAGGTTGAGCTGGAATCCGAAGGGTTTTGCCTTTGTCGTGGGAGGGAGTGGCCCCGACATCTTCATCCCGGGCAGCGATCTCAACAGCGCCATGGATGGAGATCTGGTGGAGGTCGAGGCGTTCCGGGACAGGAAGGGCTTGAGGGGGAAGGTCGTATCCATTCTCGAACGCGGCACGCTCGCGCTCGGCGGGACGTACCGGAAATACAAGAAGTGGGGTATCCTCGAACCGAACAGACCCTTTCCTTATACAATCATCATCCCGCACGGGTCTGAGGATAGCGCCCAGAGCGGGGATACGGTCATGGTGAAGATCGAGCCCCCCAAACAGAAGAAAAGAGTCGATGCGGTTGTGGCGCGGGTGATGCACTCTCTGAATATCCCGCAAGATATCGGGGACGACCTCAAGTATGTGGCCACGAAGCACGGTCTCCCCTGGCTCTTCCCTCCAGCAGTGGAGGAAGAGGCGTGCAAAGCGGCGGAGATCGACATGCAGGTTGAGTGCGCAAGGCGGAGGGACCTCAGGGACAGGATCCTCTTCACCCTGGACGGGGTATCCGCCAGAGATTTCGACGATGCCGTCGGCATAGTGGAGTGGTCCAATGGTACCTATCTCATGACGGTGGCGATCGCCGATGTGGCCCATTTGGTGAAAAACGGGGCCTTACTGGACAAGGAGGCGTTCAACCGGTCGTTTTCCGTGTATTTCCCGGAGGCATGCATACCCATGCTCCCGGAGGTGCTCTCGAACGGTGTGTGCAGCCTGAAGCCACACGAAGACCGGCTCGCCATGGTCGTCGAGATGCGCCTCGGCCCACGCGGGAAACTTTTGTCCTATGACTGCTATGAGGCCGTGATCCGTTCCCATGCCCGGCTCACGTATGAGGCGGTCAGCCCGTATCTTGCCGGCCACGCTCAACCACCCGTGGCCGCCGCTGAGGTCATCCAGACGCTCGAAACCCTGCACCACATCACCGGCTGTCTCTATGCCAGGCGCAGGCAGCGGGGGAGTCTGGATTTCGATTTACCGGAGGTTGATATCGGCCTCAACAGCGAAGGACTCGTGGAGAGCGTGTACCGGAGGCAACGGGGCCCAGGCGAGCGCCTCATCGAGGAGGCCATGCTCCTCGCCAACCAGGTGGTATGCCAGTATCTCAAGGATCGTGATCTGCCCATCCTCTACCGGGTCCATGAGGCGCCCTCTACTGATGACCTCTTCGATCTGTTGCAGACGTTACAGGATATCGGCCTGGAAAAGATCCTGCTTTCGCGCCTGCGTAGCGCCATCACCTCCGGCATGGGGCTCAACAGAGCGCTCCAGGCCGTCGCCGACGTCTTCCAGGATGATCCCCGCGAGTCCTTTGTACACCAGCACATCCTTAGGTCGCTCCGCCAAGCTAAATATCAATCCGAGGATGTCGGCCATTTCGGGCTGGCCTGCAAAGGGTATCTCCATTTCACCTCTCCCATCAGGCGTTACCCAGATCTCATCATTCACCGCATCCTGAAAACCGCCTTCAGGCCTGAAGGCGCCTCAAAAAAGGCTTACAGCAAGTGGGAGCGGTATCTGAAATTTATCGGTCCGGAAGTGAGCCGCAAGGAGCGGGTGACAAACGAGGCCATGTTCGATGTAATCAAACTCAAGACCGCCGCCTACATGGCACAGCATATCGGCGAGGAGTTTCCCGGCATTGTCTCGAGCATCCTGCCGTTCGGGATGTTCGTGCAGATCGCGGATCCGCCTGTGGACGGCCTCGTGAGCCTTTCCGAACTCGGTCATGCCAAGATCGTCGAGGATCGGCATGTCAGGCTGCGCAAACGGACCATCTCTCTCGGCGATATCGTCGCAGTGCGGATCACCCGTGTCGACCCGGTGCGTGGCCTCATCGATCTCTCGCTCCTCTGATCTTCAGTTGCAATCAAATTCAGATCAAGAAACTCCATCCCCAGCCCCCCCCTTTAGCCTCAAGGGCGGCCAGACATCTTCGGGATGGGTCAGGGGGGGGGGATTGGAGTATGAGTTTTTTATCAATCTGCTTTTGAATGCACCTTGGGTATCAAACCACCCATTCAAGAATCACGACCGGACACAATATCATCTTGACAAAAAAGTGTCGGCAGGGCCACTATTGCTCAAAATTTCCGATCATTGCGTAAAATTAGGTACAATTGCACTGACATAAAAGGGGGGTGCGATGAAGCCTATACCGGTTATACGGGATAGGATTAAAAGTGCCTGGGAGGGAAGGATCTCTGGCTGTCAGCTTGGCAAGCCGGTGGAGATTCTGGCTAATTTGAGTGGCCTCGAGGCTTTAACAGCTTACTTAAGGGAGAATCACGCATTGCCGTTGAGGGGCTATATACCGTATACGAGCAATCCCCTTATCGATCTTATGGGAAAGCAGTCGTGCAAAGAGTACCTTACCCGGAGTGAGCCTGATGATGATATCAATTATACCGTGTTGGCGCTTATGATGCTTGAGGAATACGGATTGAATTTATCCATCCAGAATGTGGCCTTATCATGGCTGCGATATCTGCCGGCTGGTAAAACCTTTACCGCGGAGAAAGCCGCCTACAGCATTCTGCTTGCCATCACCGATGACATCACGGCTTTTTTCGGCCTGCCTCCGGGCTTTGATCTCTCTGCGTGTTCTCATAACCAATGGTCAGACTGGATCGGCGCTCAGATACGAGCTGATATGTATGGCTGGGTATGTCCTGGTCAGCCAAGTCTTGCTGCAGATTTGGCGCGGCGCGACGCTTCCCTTTCGCATCGAGGAGACGGCATCGATGGCGCTGTCTTTGTTGCGGCGCTGGGGGCGGCGATTCCTGCTTCAAGAACAATGTCGGATGCGCTTGAAGTGGCACTAAAGGAGCTCTCCGAGGGTTGCGGCGCGTTTGACGCTGTCAAATTTGGACGTTCCCTGGTCGGAAAAAGTGATGCCATCGCACGGGTCCATGAGAGGTATATGGGATTGCCGCCGGTGCATGTGTTGAACAATCTCGCTCTCGTGGTATGGGGAATCCTGTCCCACGAGGACGACTTTTCGGCCGCTATTGGCGATGTTGTTGCAGCAGGTCTCGATACTGACTGTAATGGGGCAACGGTTGGCGGCCTCTGGGGTCTTTCTGGAAAGCCGATACCGGAGCACTGGACGAAGCCATGGCAAAAGCGGGTAGCAGTAGATCTGGGCGGGATCGGAGAGCTTAACGTTGATGACCTGATTGACAGAACAGTTGCGGTTGCCAATCGCATTTACGCCGCGATGCCACAGGGAAAATAGTCGAGCAACAAAAGTAAAGGCGTGAAGGTGGACTTTCCCGAAATTACACTGTTCCAATATGACGAATAAAGAGTATCAAATCCTAAGAGATTTGGCCAAGCAGGTAGCGGAGATCGCAGTGCTTCCCATACAACAGGAAACTATCTCTCTCTGGAAGGCCTTGAACGGCCTGAAACCAGTCCGGCCCATGGTCATGATTGCCAATGTTCCCTGGCATGAGATGAATGTCGATGGGGAGCTCTCCATGCAGACCGAAGACCTCTTCTGTCGCCTCTTTGAGATACAGCTGCGCCGGATACTCTATGCCTGGAAACACATGCGCGCGGATATGGTGGTCGAGCCGGTGATCGAGGTTCCGATGGTCATCATGCCTCACGATTTATATTATTTGGGATTGCTGCCAGCCGAGAGCATTGTGACGACCGATCCGGAGAACGATGTGGTCAGTCATAGCTACAGCGACCAGCTCAAGACCGAGGATGACCTTGAGAAGATCAAGTGTCCCGAAATCACGCTCCATGAGGAGTTCACAAAGCTATCCCAGGAGCGGGCGCTGGAAATCTTCGGCGGCATCCTTAACGTGCAGATGAGGGGATGGGTGCCCGAATTCCAACCCTGGGATACCATTGTGGAATGGCGTGGGGCTGAAAGCGTCCTCTACGATCTGGCTGATAGGCCGAAGTTCATGCACATGCTCATGGCCAGGACCACAGAAGCTTATCTTTCCATGCTTGACCAGCTCGAGTCAAAGGGACTGTTGAGCTCAGACCTGAATACCGTCCACTGTACAGGTGCCTATACGGACGAACTCCTAGCGCCCAGCAGTCTTCCCCTCCCCCACAAGGCCAAGGATCTCTGGACCGCCGGCATGGCCCAGATCTTCGGAGGCGTTTCCCCGGCCATGCACAAGGAGTTCGAGCTGGACTACGCCGTCAGGTGGTACGAACACTTCGGCCTCGTCTATTACGGCTGCTGCGAACCGCTGCACGGGAAGATAGATATCATCAGAACGATTCCACATCTCAGGAAGATCTCCATGAGTCCGTGGGTGGATGTGGAGAAAGGTGCCGAGCGGATCGGAGGGGATTTCGTCTTCTCGCGCAAACCCAACCCGGCGTTCCTCGCCGGCGAGCGATGGGATGTCGAGACCATGGAGCAGGATATGCGGGATACGATGGAACGTTGCGCCCGTCACGGCTGCCCAGTCGAGTTCATCCTCAAGGACATCAGCACCGTCCGCTACCAGCCGCAGAGACTCTGGGAGTGGGCAGACATCGCCATGCGCTTGGCCCATGCATGAAAGCACGCTTATCGACCGGGGTGCGGCAGCGACTTCGGCGCGAGGCCTCACGTAGTTACAATTGCGTCTGCGTGACCCAGCCTCCCCAAACCGATGGTCTTTGGCACGCATAGCAGCGCTACTACTGTTTTCATGAACTTAATGTTGACACAACCTTAAAACTATGGGTAAGTTCTTGTATATAGACAGTGTTTTTTGATAGATCTTCCTTACACATAGGGCATCGCGGAAAGGAGCACTTGAGGTGAGATGAAAAAGAGTTACCTCTTATCCCTGGATGTGGGCGGCGGATCGGGCAGGTGCCTGCTGATCAATCCCGAGATTGGCGAGATCATAACGACAAAACGGGAATGGAACCATCCCATAGCGCCCAACACGAATGGCTTAGGGTATAACCTCGATATAAAAGACATCATCACCAAGCTCGGCGAGGCAACGCGGGAAGCACTCGGCAGGGTAAACACCCCTCCCGAAGCGGTGGTCGGGATTGCGGTGGCGAGCATGCGCAACACGACCGTCATCCTCGATGCTGACCACAACATCCTCTTCGGGACGCCCAACCGCGACGCCCGTGCCCTCAACGAGGGTTTGACACTCGGAATTGAAAAGGGGAAAGAAATCTACGGGGTCTCCGGCCACTGGCCGAGTCCTGTTTTCCTCGGCACTCGGCTCCTCTGGATGAAAAATAATGCGCCGGAGCTCCTCAAAAAGGCCACCGCGGCACTTTCTCTTTCAGACTGGATCGGTTTTTGGCTCTCCGGCTGTATTGCCGCCGAGAAGTCCCAGGCGGGAGAGACCCTCCTTTTCGATCAGAAAGAGGGTGTGTGGGCATTTGAGCTGATCGAATCGCTCGGCCTTTCGCGGAAGATCTTCCCCGAGACGATCGCGGCAGCAACCCCTCTCGGGACGTTGACGAAAGAGGCAGCCTCAGCCTTGGGGCTCGTACCTGGCATTCCCGTTGCAGCCGGCGGGGCCGACACGCAATGCGGACTCCTTGGTGCTGGGGCGGTAGATGACGGAGACCTCGCTGTGATCGCCGGAACCACAATGCCCATCCAGTTGGTGACAAAGCATCTCGTTCTCGACGAAACGGGCCGCCTCTGGAGCGGCCAGCACGTCGTGCCGGGGCTCTTTGTGTTGGAGAGCAACGGGATGATGACCGGGGATGTGATCGACTGGTTTGCCCGTATGATCTATCCCGATTGCGCCGATCCCGTTTTGGCCCTCTTTGCCGACGCGGCGAAATCGGTACCGGGGGGATCGGGAGTCTATTCCACCTTGGGGGCCAATGTTTTCGACGGGCGCGCCCTGAGCCTCCCCTTGGGGAACATGAGCATGTCCCATATGGTGACGAAGGACCACGCACAGGGCCGACGCCACATCGGCCGGGCACTTATTGAGGGAATAGCCTATTCCGCCCGCGCCAATATCGAGCAGGTCATCGCCGTTTCCGGATATTCCGTTCGCGACATCCGTGTGGCGGGCGGGATGTCCAGGAGCGCTCTCTTTTCCGGTATCGTTGCCGATGTGATGGGCTTCCCTGTCCTCGTTCCAGCCACGGCCGAGGTTACGTCACTCGGCGCGGCGATCCTGGCCGGTGTCGGGGCAGGGGTCTTTCCCAATCCGGCGGAAGGATCAGCAAGGATCGCAAAGATCGCCAGAAAACACCTCCCGGGCGAAGCCGCGCAAAAATACCAGGCCCTCTACACCGGCTGGAGAGAGGCCCACACAAAGCGCGCCGAGGCAGACCTATATGTCTCCAACCTCTTGACCATGGCCCTCTTCGAGTCTGCGCCTGAGGCAGCCCGGGCCGCCGACATGGCTTTTCGGCCAAAGATCCTCGTCACCGCCTCAATGGACGGGGCCGCCCTCGAGGAACTCAAAGGGATCGGCGATGTGACTTATGCCGGCTGGCGGGAGTCGGCGAAGATTTACGATGGCGGGGTGGACCTCGTACGAGCCCTTGTTGGAAGACATGTCCTGGTAACCGAGATGGACGTGGTCGATTTTGAGGCGATTAAAGACTCCCCCGATCTCAGGGCGATTGTCACGTGCCGCGGAAATGCCGTCAACGTGGATATAGCTGCTGCCAGCGCCTTCGGGATACCCGTTATCAACACACCCGGCAGGAACGCCGATGCCGTGGCTGACCTGACGGTGGCCTTTATGATTATGCTCGCACGCAAGATGCCCCCGTCGGCTGATTTCCTCAAGCGACAGAAGATAAAAGCTGGTGATATGGGGAAGATGGCTGAAGCCTACCTGTCGTATCGGGGGAACGAGCTCTGGAGAAAGACGGTAGGACTGGTCGGCTTTGGAAACGTCGGAATCTGTGTTGCCCGCCGCTTGAGGTCCTTCGGGGCCCGGATCGTCTTCTTTGACCCTGCAGTCAATGCCGATGAGGGGGCTCTGTTTTCGGCCGAGAAGGTTTCGTTCGAGGAATTGTTGGCCGAAAGCGACTTCATTAGTCTACATGCCGCCGCCGTCGATAAGACCAAAGGGATGATAAACCGCGACACCGTTATCCGCATGAAGAAAGGGGTGTTCTTCATCAACACGTCCCGGGCCTCCCTCGTGGATGACGAGGCCCTCTATGAAGCCCTTCAGTCCGGGCACATAGCCGGGGCGGCCCTTGATGTCTTTGCCATCGAGCCGCCCGCATCGGACGACAGGCTCGTCTCGCACCTCCACGTCATCGCCACTCCGCATTTGGGCGGCAACACCACCGAAATCGCCACGCACCAGGGGGTTATCGCTGCCGATCAGCTCAGGAAACTCCTGACGGGGCAAACGTGCGAGCACATCCTTAACCCCAAGGTGTTGGGGACCTTTACCTTTGTGGGGCCGCGGAGACATCCTGATGTACAGGAACTCAAGAGGCTTTCGCAAAACAAACGCCCATCCATGACCTCCTAGAAAGGGATGTACCGTCGTTTACGAAAAACCATTGGAAAGAGAAGGTTTTCCGTTTCCCATAGGTACATAGAAAGAAGTACTCGGGGCAAGCCTCCGGCTTTCGGAACACGGCTATTTTTGGTCACAAAGGGGCACCGGCGGTAACGTTTCTGTGAAGATCGCTCATCCGCCTCGGGACGGCCTCGTGAGTCTTTCCGAACTCGGTTATACCAGGATCGTCGAAGACCGGTTCGTCAGGCTGCGCAAATGGATCATGTCTATCGGTGATCTGGTCGCCGTGCGGATTACCCGTGTCGACCCGGTGCGTGGCCTCGTCGATCTCTCGCTCCTCTAATTTTCCACACACCTCATGCCAAGATGCAAGCAAATATCACTACTGTCCGGAATAAATATTTGTGACATAGTTTAACCAATAATGATCA
>CAYGXB010000058.1:10907-12268 GCA_964353605.1 uncultured Bacteriovoracaceae bacterium | reverse complement strand
AACGAGGAGATCAAGGAGGCCACGTTTGGCAACGGACCGGTGGACGCCCTCTACAAGACCATCATCAGCATGGCGGGCTTTTATGCCGAACTGAAAAGTTTCAGCGTAAGCTCCATCACGGGCGGTACGGATGCCCAGGGCGAGGTCACGGTTGAGCTGCAGGACAGGGATAGGATTGCGGTCGGACAGGGCTCTGATCCGGATATTCTCGTTGCATCCGCCAAGGCGCTCATCAATGCTATGAACAAGATGGAATTCATCAAGAAGAAGCGGCCATCTGAAGCATCGACCGTGTAGGAGGAGCTTCCCTTGGGAATGACGATTACCGAAAAGATCCTGGAAGCCCATACGGATAAAAAGGATCTGAAGCCGGGAGACATCATAAAGGTGAGCGTGGATGTAGCACTCGCCAATGACATAACGGCGCCTATCGCCATCAAGGAGTTCGAAAAGGGCGGTTTTCGGTCCGTCTTTGACCCCGGGAAGATCATCTTCGTCCTCGACCATTTCACCCCGAACAAGGACATTGCCTCCGCCATGCAATGCAAACTGGTGCGCGACTTTGCCAGGAAGTATGAAATCAAGAACTGTTTCGAAGGGGGCGCGGTCGGTGTCGAGCATGCGCTCCTTCCGGAGAAGGGGCTCGTGTTGCCCGGCGACCTCGTCATCGGTGCGGATAGCCACACCTGTACCTACGGCGGTCTAGGGGCGTTTGCAACCGGGGTGGGGAGCACTGACTTGGCTGCCGTCATGATCACTGGTCAAACTTGGCTCAAGGTCCCCGAGACTATGAAATTCATCTTCGGGGGGATACTCCAGCCCTGGGTGGGCGGCAAGGACCTCATTCTCTATCTGATCGGCGATATCGGCGTGGATGGCGGCCTCTACAAGGCGCTCGAGATCGGGGGTCCCGCCATTGAAGCACTCGATGTGAGCGGGCGGCTCACCATGGCCAATATGGCCATTGAGGCAGGGGCGAAGGCCGGAATCATCGCCGCCGATAGCATAACCGAGGCCTACGTAAAGCCGAGGGCGGTTCGGCCCTACACGCTCTATGCAAGCGACGGCAATGCCGTCTATACCACCCTCCGGGAATATGACTGTGCCAATATTGAGCCGCAGGTCGCTTGCCCCCATCTTCCGGAGAATACGAAGGGCATCAGCGAGGTCGGCGAGATCATGCTCGACCAGGTTGTCATCGGTTCATGCACCAATGGCAGGATCGAGGACTTACGGATCGCTGCCGTGGTCATGCAGGGTAAGAAGGTGGCCAATGGCTTGCGATGCATCATTTTACCCGCAACCCCCGCGATTTTCTTGGAAGCCGAGCATGAGGGACTCATCAAGATATTCCTGGAATC